>CAMWMT010000164.1 GCA_947175375.1 uncultured Clostridiaceae bacterium
GAACTCTACACTGCCGGACACCTGATGGAAGCAGCGGCTGCGTATTATCATGGGACTGGTAAACGGAAATTTCTGGACTGCATGTGCCGTTTTGCAGACCTGATCTGTGACACCTTTGGTGTAGAGGAAGGGAAGATCCATGGCTATCCGGGACATCAGGAGGTAGAGATCGGATTGATCAAGCTGTACCGTCTGACAGGAGAACGGCGGTATCTGGATCAGGCGAAATATTTTATCGATGCCAGAGGCGTGGGAGAGAACTATTTCCTGAAGGAAATGAAAGCTTTGGATCATCATCCGATCTTTCCGGAACTTCAGAATTATGATCCTCGCTATTCCCAGTCGCATCTTCCGGTAAGAGAGCAGGATACAGCTGAAGGACATGCGGTGCGTGCAGTTTACATGTACTGCGCCATGGCAGATCTGGCTTATGAGTATCAGGATCAGGAGCTGATGGCTGCCTGTGAGCGGCTCTGGAAGAATATTACGGAAAAACGGATGTATATTACCGGAGGCATCGGTTCTTCCGGTATCCTGGAACGTTTTACGACGGATTATGACCTGCCGAATGAATACAATTACTCAGAGACCTGTGCTTCCATCGGGCTGGCGCTCTTTGGCCTTCGCATGGCACAGATCACCGGCGAGGCTTCTTATATGGATGTGGTGGAGCGGGCTCTGTATAACAATATCCTTGCGGGTATCGCTCTGGACGGAAAAAGTTTCTTTTATGTAAACCCATTGGAAGTATGGCCGGATGCCTGCATAAACCGGACTTCGAAAGAGCATGTGAAGCCGGTCCGTCAGAAATGGTTTGGTGTCGCCTGCTGTCCGCCAAATATCGCCCGGACACTGGCGTCTCTGGGGCAGTACATCTATGGCTGGAAGCAGGAAGAGAAGGAACTGTATGTGAATCTGTTCGTATGCGGCGAGGTGGAGCTTCCGGTGGGGGACGATATGGTGCATATCTGTGTAGAGACGGAATTTCCGTGGAAAAACAGAGTATCTTTCCAGATGTCTGGTGTTCCTCAGGGCGGGATCAGGCTCATGGTCCGCATTCCCGGCTATGCAGAGAATTTCTGTATCCGGAGAGGAACCGAAACTGTTTCCTTTGAAAACTGCAAAGGCTATGCGGCTGTGGCTGTGGAAGCTGACGGAACCTGGGAGGTTTCTTTTGAGGCACCGCCACAGTTTGTAAGGGCAGATCCGAGAGTCCGGGCGGATGTGGGCAAAGCTGCCATTGTTCGGGGACCGCTGGTCTACTGCCTGGAGGAAGTGGACAATGGAGAGAATCTGTCCGTTCTCTATGTGGATACTGAGCAGGAGATTGCGGAGGAGACGAGTGACCTGTTCGGCGGCAGTGTGATCCTGCAGGCGAAGGGTGCGCGTGTGGTTCAGTCATCCTGGAGTGGAGGCCTCTACAGTACGGTAAAACCGAAGCGGGAACCGGTTGTATTAACGGCAGTCCCCTACGCCTTCTGGAACAACCGGGAACCTGGAGAGATGACCGTGTGGATCAAAGAACGGTGACAGGCAGGCCCGCGTGCAGAAGGATGCTTTGTTGAAATCGCAGAAGAATCATGATATACTTGCTTCAGGACGTGGCGGACTCTGCCATGCAGAAAGAAGGAGTATATAGATGAAGAAAAAGATAATTTTATGTTTATTGTCTGCACTGGCAGTATGCCTTACCGCATGTGGCAAAGATAAGACGACAGAAGGAGCAGAAGCTCCTGACAATACAATCGTGGAAGCAGAGGAAGAGGACTCTTTCTCTGCTTCTACTGCTGTTCAGGGACCGGTATCTTTTGCGGATCTTACCAGCACCGTCGTAAATCTGGGAGAATATAAAGGGATCGAGGCAGTTCGCACTGTTGAAGAGGTAACGGACGAGGATGTGGAGAGCGAGGTCCGGGCGATCAAAAAAGATTACGGAGAGCTGGTCGAGGTGGACCGACCGGCACAGATGGGTGATGTGGTTACGATCGATTACACCGGTTATGTAGACGGTGAAACTTCGGACGCTCTGCAGGGAGAGGAATATCCGCTGGAGCTTGGAAGTGGGGGATTCGTTCCTGGATTTGAAGAGCAGCTGGTCGGCGCGGAGGCAGGTGCGGAATGTGAGGTAAATCTTACATTTCCGGAAGAGTACTATGAAGACGTAGCCGGAAAAGAGGCGCATTTTGAAGTCCAGGTAAAGAGCGTTTCCATTTATGAGGTAGAAGGCTGGGGAGATGATTTTATACAGGAGAACCTCGGTTATGAAGGTGAGGAGGATATGAGAGCAGCCATCCGGGAGGAGCTGGAAGCTTCTGCAGAAACGGACGCGGACAGCCAGCTGGAGTACGATCTAGTTATGGCGTTGATCGATGGAAGCGAATTTGATGTACAGGAAACGGATGTGGAGGCTTTTATCGATGAGATGGTGTCCGAATATGAGACCTATGCAGCGATCTATCAGATGACATTGCAGGAATATCTTGAGAATTTTCAGATGACAGAGGAACAGCTCCGGGATATGTATCGGGATACGGCGGATTTCCGCGTGCGCATGGTACTGGCGCTTCAGGCGGTTGCGTCCGCAGAGCAGATGGAAGTCACAGACGAAGAATGCCAGGCCAAAATAGAGGAACTGGCGAAAGAATATGGTTATAGCGATCCGGCGGATGTGGAAGCCGTATACAGCCGTGATCTGATCAAAGAGCAGATGCTTCAGGAGCGCGCGCTGTCATTTATCCGGGAAAATGCGGTAATCTCCTGAAAAGTTTCACAAAATCTTTTCAAAATACGAGAAACTTCTTGTTGATTTGGGAAAAATGTAGTAATATAAATGTACCGGCACAGAAGTGCCAAATCTTGGATAGAGAAAGGATGACCAACTATGCCATTAGTTACAACCAAAGAAATGTTCAAAAAGGCCTATGAAGGCGGCTACGCAATCGGCGCATTCAACGTGAACAACATGGAGATCGTTCAGGGTATCGCTGACGCAGCAATCGAGCTGAATTCCCCGATCATCTTACAGGTATCCGCAGGTGCAAGAAAGTATGCAAAGCACAACTATTTAGTAAAATTAGTTGAGGCTGTTCTTATGGAAGCTCCGGATCTTCCGGTTGCTCTTCATCTGGATCACGGCGCTGATTTCGAGATCTGCAAGTCCTGTATCGATGGCGGATTTACTTCCGTTATGATCGACGGTTCCCATCATGATTTTGAGACCAACATCGAAGTGACGAAGAAAGTTGTTGAGTATGCTCATGAGAGAGGCGTTGTTGTAGAGGCAGAGCTGGGAAGACTGGCTGGTATCGAGGATGCAGTCAATGTATCTGATGCAGATGCAGCTTATACACAGCCGGATGAAGTAGAAGAGTTCGTAACCCGTACAGGTGTGGATTCCCTGGCAATCGCAATCGGAACCAGCCACGGCGCATACAAGTTCAAACCGGGTACCAACCCGCAGCTTCGTTTCGATATCCTTGCAGAGATCGAGAAGAGAATTCCGGAGTTCCCAATCGTTCTCCATGGTGCTTCTTCCGTTCCGCAGGAATTCGTTAAGATCATCAACGAGCATGGCGGCGCTCTGAAGGATGCTATCGGCGTTCCGGAAGAACAGCTTCGTCAGGCAGCTAGATCTGCAGTATGTAAGATCAACATCGACTCTGACCTTCGCCTCGGTATGACCGCAGGTATCCGTGAGGTAATGTGGACAGATCCGTCCAAGTTCGACCCGCGCGATTATCTGAAAGTTGGACGTGCTAACGTTAAGACCGTTGTTATGCACAAGATCAAAGACGTTCTCGGTTCTGAAGGAAAAGCTTGAGAATATTATAAGGTATTATAATTGGACAGCCCCTGATCGTGTATCAGGGGCTGTTTTTGCGTGTTCTGGAGGGAGTATTCGAGAATTTTCTTCGGTGTCCCGGCTGTGGTTTATTCTTTGATCTTGTCAAGCTCTGTCAGATTGATGCCGGATACTGTGAGGATGACCTTTAATTCAATATATCTTTCTTTCATCTCAGCATATGCGGCAGAATCCTTGTCAGATAATTTCATGTAACGTTGTAATCTGGAGAATTCTTCAATATTTTTTTGGAGCATTTCTTTTTCAGTCATATGATCCCCCTTTTTATGATCTGCTATGATGTGGTTGCTGTCTATATTATAATGGACAGACTACAAGGTGTAAAGACCTGATTACAGTTCCTGCAGGAAATCTGGGTTATGCTATTGTCTTCAGGCTTAATTTGAAAATGCAGTGAAAAGCTGGTATGATATAGAAAAATCTACAGATATGCAGCGGCATTGGATTGGCTGAATCTGTACCTGTATGCATTTTATTAGCAAAGAGTGAATTGCCATAAATGAACTGGAGGATTAAACATGAACTTGAAGGATGACCAAGTAGCAAGGCTGCTGTCCGACGCCCTGGACAGTCTGAAGCTGACCGATAAGAACCGAAGACTTGCAGAGCAGTATCTGGAACAGCCGAAAGCTGCGGATGACGAGATTTTAGAACAGACCGAATATCAGGATTTTGCCGGTCTTGCGGAGATGGAGCGACACACCTGCCGTACCCTTTGCAAGGAACTAAGGGAACTGGCAGATCAGGATCTGATCTTCCGGTATGCGAAGTTCATGGTCGCAGTGGGAAAGGCTTCGGCCTGCTATGTGCTGATGAAGAACCGGGATATGGACTGGCTTTTCAAAGTGCTGACCAGCGAACAGAAAGCGGCTTTCTGGGCGGAGACTTATGCGCATGCCTCCTACACGCTGGACCAGGGGTCTCTCAGTGTTCTGGTGAGCATGGGAAGGAAAGATCCGGAGGTGTTGTATCGCGCCATGGAATTGTGTTGCGGACAAGATGATGCCTCCCGGATGCTGCTGGCAGCGGAATATCTGTACTGCGCGAGTCAGATTTCCCTGGGAAATGAACGTACGAAGGAAGTGGCAGAGTATCTGGAGCAGCGGCTTCTGGAACGGCTGCCGGAATTTCTGGGAGGAAGGCCCTTGCCAGAGACAGAGCTGTCAAAGCTTTGGGAATATGTCCAGAAGGCGGATGTGGACGGGGATTTTCCGCTGGAGCTCATTACAATCCTCAGAGGGGCACAGTGTTCCGATTACCGGCTGGCGCTGCTGGCAGGCTGTGCGTATCTTGCCATGGAACAGCGGGCATCCTTTGGGGTATATCTTAAGCTGGCGGCAGCAGTGGCAGTGGAGTCCAAAAAGGAAGACCAGTTTTTCAGGACTATCCGGTATATGGCGGACCGGGAATGGTTCAGCCAGCATGTGAGATATCTCATGGAAAATATTCCAATAGAACCCAAAGCGTGGGTAGAGTGGAGCCTGCGGACCAGGGAAGAGAGCGTCTGGCAGTATATGATAAAGGAATGCCCAGAAGCGGTCAGGGAAGCGGCAAAAGGGCTGGAGTTCCGGGATTATGAGCATCTGCTGGAGCGGGTGCGGAAAGTAGTTCCGGCGCTGTACCGGGAGATCTATGATCCGGAGAAATATGAACAGAAGGCGGCGCAGGAGCTGGTTACAAACTTTGAGACGGGAGCGGAGATTGCCCGGAAATATCTTCTGAGAGAGGTGTCCCTGGATCAAGTGCTTCCGCTGGTCAAAGAGTGGCGCAAGAATGGCAGCGGTTATTACGGAACGAAACAGGACCGGCTGAAGAAGCTGCAGGGCGATTCGCATCTGCGGCAGCTGTACCGGCGGGCGGTGGTCCTGGAAGGGCTTCTGATGCATGGCACCTGGTTCCGTTTTTATATGTTCCGGTATTCCGGAGGGGCCGGCATTGGCCTGGGTCCGTCTGCGGCGGAGATCGACGAGATTTTTAAGCTTTTTCAGGAGGAAGAGCTGCCAGTATCATATCAGCTGGATACGCTGGCATGTATCCATGAGAGCTGTTATCAGTATGATTCCACTGATGCGCAGGATCGTTTTCAGCAGGAGTGTATCGAGGCACTGGATGCCCGGATCGGACAGTGGAGCGGGGAATATAAGAAGGCGGCGGTAAACGGCGCGTCGATGACGCGGATTTTCTGTATTCAAACCATGGACCGGCACTGGCAGGAATATAAGGAAGCACTTCTGTCCTGTGCCGCAGATACCTCCAAACAGGTACAGCAGGTACTTTTGGAAATTTATGTAAACCACAGAGAGTGGGAGCCGGAGATCAAGTCAATGCTCGCTTCCAGAAAACAGAAGGAACGCCAGATGGCAGTGTGGGTGCTGAAGCAGTGGGGTGTGGAACAGTACCGTCCAGAGCTTTTGCAGGCGCTGGAAAGAGAAAAGAACGGAAAGCTTTCTGATTATCTGAAAAAACTTCTCTGCTCGGAACAGGACGTGGATCTTCAGCAGCTTGTCAAAGAGCTGGTGAAGGGAGGTCGCAGACAGAAGGTGCAATGGGCATTTTCCAGGCCTTTTGAAAAGATACATACTATAAGCG
>CAMWMT010000165.1 GCA_947175375.1 uncultured Clostridiaceae bacterium
GTATCCAGATGAGCAGAAATTACATCCTCTGTGACTTCCTCTGGACGGATTCCTTCCTCTACGATCTTTTGGACCGCACGGCAGATCTCGTCACGGCTTCCATAATTGATTGCGATCGTAAAATTCAGTCCGTCCTGATCTCTGGATTCTCTCTCCAAATTCGCAATACTGTCCTGTATATCCTTCGCAAGCCCCGTCTTGTCTCCGATCACACGTACTCGCATATGATTTTTCTTCGCAGTCTTCACACACGTCTTCATATAATTGCGCAGAAGAGTCATCAGCGCGTCGACTTCATCCCTGGAACGTCTCCAGTTCTCCGTGGAAAATGCATAGACAGTCAGATATTTGATCCCCATATGCCAGGCATCTTCACAGATTCGCTCCACATTTTTTGCGCCCTGAACATGACCGTAGTTCCGGGGCATCCCTTTCGCTTTTGCCCAGCGTCCATTCCCGTCCAGAATGATCGCCACATGCTGAGGTATTTTCATAAAACGGCCTCCTTTTCGCACATACCAAAGGGCTGTCGAAAAATACAATCCCGGCTGTATGATAAGCAGCGCTGTGTGGATTGAAGCGGACCGTGAGTCGGTTTTGTCCGTCTCAAACGGACGTTCAAGTCCGATTGAGACGGACAAAGCCGATTCACTGTCCGATACACTCCATACGAGCGCTTATCATACAGCCGGGGCTGAGTTTCCAGACAACCCCTTTTTAGTATCTTACAAAAAATCCGACTTTCTGTCCATGTGCAGACTCCAGAGCGTTTCTCCCCTTGGTACATAACAGTCACTATATCTTCTAACTGTCTCCTGATCCGGTTCTGCACGCTCATACATGCCGATAGTCAAGAATCCTGCTTCTTTCGCTGTTTTTAATGCAAATGCCGCATCTTCCACAACTACACACTCTGATACAGATGCACCGAACTTCTCCACCGCCAGCTCATAGACTGCCGGGCTGGTCTTCCCGACTCCCACCATCCCACAGTCCACCATGAAATCAAAATACGGAAGGACTCCGCCACGCAGAAGCGCAGGCCTTCCAAGCTCTGCGGAAGAAGCCGTCGCCACACACATGCGGACTCCCTGCTCCTTCAAATACGAAAGCCACTCTTTTACTCCCGGTTTCAGCGGAATATCCTCTGCATAATTCTTTCCAATTCTCTCGCTTAAGTCCTGCACAATCTTCTCTGCCGGTTCCTTGAGCGAGAATTTCTCTTTCAGCCAGATTCCTGACTCCTGCATGGACATGGCTGACATCTCCTGATTCAGCTCTGCTGTGGCCTCTATACCATATGTCCTTAAAAATTCCGGAACCAGCCTGTCCCACCAGGGAATGGAATCAATCAGTGTTCCGTCCATATCAAATATCGCATACCGAAATTTCATCTGTTCTATACCCGTATCTTCGTCCCTTTCTGATCACGTCCTGCCAGCTTCAGCTTCTGGAGCGCAACCTCTTTTTCTTTGTAAGTAATACTCCGATCGCTACCTTTTGTAAACAGATAAGCTCCTGCCAGGCTGTCCGTATCCGAAAGCTTCATGGAACGTACCCCAACCGCCGCCTTCTTCTTCTCCGGAATCTCATCGGTACTGAACTTCAGGAAATATCCTTCCTCTGACTGGAGGACAAGCTGCATGTTCTCGCTCAGAAGCTCTACCAGCAGCACACGGTCGCCTTCATTCAGCTTCGTAGCTACGCTGGTCCTGGTCCGTACGTCATACTCCTGACCTTTCACCACCTTGCTCATTCCCTGACGGGTTACAAAGAGCAGTTTCCCGGCAAGCAGCGCTTCCATATTGATCACGTAAATCATCTGCTCCTGACTGCTGTCAAAATTGCAGTAATTATCAATAGGAAACGCCTTATCACGGAATTTTCCAAAGGGCAGGTCTAGTACCTTCACCGTATGCATCTTTCCGCCGTCCGTAAAGACACAGATGCGGTCCGTATTTTTACAGAAGATCACATGACGGCTCTCGTTTTCCGCCGCCTCCCGGTTCCGCTCATAGGTAGGCACATCAACAGTCCGGCAATATCCAAAACGATCCATCAGAAATACCACCGGCATCTCTTCCGCTTTCTTCTCCACGAAGACTGCTTCCTTACCATTCTCGATGACTGTCTTTCTGGGCACTGCGTAAGCCTTTTTGAATTTGTCCAATTCTTTGATGATGACCTTCGCCATCTCATCATAATTATTCAGGATCTCCGAATACCGAGCGATATTTTTCATAGTAGCATCGTGTTCTTTCATCAGCGCCTCGATCTCCAGGCCGATCAGCCGGTAAAGGCGCATCTCCAGGATCGCCGTCGCCTGACGTTCTGTAAAGTTCAGCTTCGCCGCCTGTTTCCTGGATTTTTCTGATTTAAAACGAATCCCTTCTGTTTTTCCGCTCATAAGACATGCTTTCGCCATCTTCAGATCCCTGCTGCCTCTTAAGATCTCTATGATCAGGTCGATCACATCGCAGGCCTTGATCAGTCCTTCCTGAATCTCTTTTTTATCCAGTTCTTTATTCAGCAGAGTCTTATATTTCCTTGTATTCAGCTCAAACTGAAAATCAATCACATGGTCAAATATCTGAATCAGTCCCAGTGTCTCCGGTCTTCCGTCCGCAACTGCCAGCATATTGACACCGAAGGTATCTTCCAGGCGGGTCTTCTTATACAGCATATTGGTAAGCTGTTCCGTATCTGCGCCCTTTCGAAGCTCCAGTACGATCCGGATACCCTCTTTGGAAGACTGATTCGTAATATCCACAATATCCGTCGTCTTCTTGCTTTCCACCAGTGTTCCGATATCATTCAGGAACTTGCCGATGTTTGCCCCGATCATGGTATAGGGGATCTCCGTGATGACCAGCTGCTCCTTACCGCCTTTCACTTTCTCCACTTCCACTTTGCCGCGGATCTTGATCTTGCCGCTACCGGTCCGATAGATCTCTGTCAGCTCATCCTTATTGACCACGATGCCACCGGTTGGGAAATCCGGTCCCGGCATGATCTTCAGAAGATCTTCCACTGTCAGCTTCGGATTCTTCATATATGCTTTCATGGCGTCAATCGTCTCACCCAGATTGTGGGGCGGGATATTTGTAGACATGCCGACCGCGATCCCTTCTGCCCCATTAATCAGAAGATGCGGAATTCTTGCTGGGAGGACTCCCGGTTCCTTCTCCGTTTCATCAAAGTTTGGCACAAAATCCACGATATCCTTATCCAGATCTGCCAGACGAGCCGCCTCACTAACCTTCTGAAGGCGGGCTTCTGTATAACGCATGGCCGCTGCCCCATCTCCCTCGATAGATCCAAAGTTACCGTGCCCATCCACCAGCGGCAGTCCTTTTTTGAAATCCTGGCTCATGACCACCAGTGCCTCATAGATGGAACTATCCCCATGAGGGTGATATTTACCCATGGTATCCCCTACGATACGGGCGCACTTTCGATACGGACGATCGCTTCGGATCCCCAGTTCATGCATATCATAGAGGGTTCTCCGCTGTACCGGCTTCAGGCCGTCCCGTACATCCGGCAGGGCACGCGCCACGATAACACTCATGGCATAGTCGATGTATGACTTCTGCATGACGTCCGAATATTCTGTCTTTATGATCATTTCTTCACTCATATACTCCTCCTGGCAATTGCTGTCTTAATGCTTATCCGTACGCAGCCTGTCTTGAAGTGGCGGTCGCCTGGACAGACATCGCAATACTCCATCAGATGTTAAATATCTAGCTCCGCATCCACCGCATTTTCGTAGATGAACCTGCGCCTCGGCGGTACCTCCGTTCCCATGAGCATCTCTGTCACGGAAGAGGCCAGTCTGGCGTCTTCGATCTCTACCTGCTTCAGTCTCCGGTTCTCCGGGTCCATGGTCGTCTCCCAGAGCTGCTCTGCATCCATCTCTCCAAGACCCTTATACCGCTGCAGTGTAAAGGACCCGGTATGTTTCTTCCGATACCGTTCCAGCGCCTTATCATCATACAGATACTCTTCCTTCCCCCTGGAGGGCATGGCCTTATACAGAGGCGGCATGGCGATATACACATGTCCTTCATAGATCAGTTCTGGCATGAACCGATAGAACAGGGTCAGAAGCAGCGTACTGATATGAGCGCCATCCACATCTGCATCTGCCATGATGATAATTTTGTCATACCGAAGCTTTGTGATGTCAAAATCATTGCCATATCCTTCAGAAAACCCGCATCCAAAAGCATTGATCATGGTCTTAATCTCCGCATTGGCCAACACCTTGTCAATACTCGCTTTCTCCACGTTCAGGATCTTGCCCCGGATCGGAAGAATCGCCTGATATGCCCGGTTCCGCGCTGTCTTGGCAGAACCACCGGCAGAATCCCCCTCCACAATAAAGATCTCACATTTGGAAGCGTCCCGGCTCTCGCAATTGGCCAGCTTTCCATTAGAATCAAAGGAAAATTTCTGCTTTGTCAACAGGTTGGTCTTCGCTTTTTCTTCAGTCTTCCGGATCTTTGCCGCTTTTTCCGCACAGCCGATCACTGCTTTTAAAGTCTCCAGGTTTCGATCAAAATACCGCTGGATCTCGTCTCCTGTTACTTTTGATGCTGCTTTAGAGGCATCCTGGTTGTCAAGCTTCGTCTTGGTCTGTCCTTCAAATCTGGGGTCCGGATGCTTGATAGAGATGACCGCTGTCATGCCGTTACGCACATCCGCTCCGGTAAAGTTCGTATCCTTCTCCTTTAAGATGCCCAACTCTCTGGCATAGCTGTTGATAACTGTGGTAAATACGGTCTTAAACCCAGTGATATGAGTCCCGCCCTCCGCATTGTAGATATTATTACAGAAGCCAAGGACATTTTCATGAAATTCATTGATATACTGAAATGCACACTCTACCGTGATACCTTCATTTTCCCCTTTAAAATACACCACATCATGAATCGTCTCCTGAGAACTGTTTATGTCCTTTACAAATCCCACCAGCCCGTCCGGCTCATGGAATTCTATATGCTCCACCTGCGCCCCCCGCCGGTCTTCAAAGATAATGGTCAGTTCCGGATTGAGATACGCTGTCTCATGCATCCGGCTCTTGACCTCTTCCGCCTTAAAGCGGGTCTTCTCGAAGATCTCCGGATCTGGCAGAAAGTTGATCTTCGTACCGGTCTGTTTCGTCCTACCAATCGTAGGCAAAAGTCCCTTTATAAGCTCCACGGTCGGATTTCCCCGTTCATAATGATCATGATGGATATACCCGTCCCGGGACACCTCAATATCCAGATAAGTGGACAGCGCATTAACCACCGATGACCCCACTCCATGAAGTCCCCCACTGGTCTTATATGCAGAATCGTCAAATTTACCGCCTGCATGCAGAGTCGTGAAGACCAGCCGCTCCGCAGACATGCCTTTGGCATGCATTCCTACCGGAATACCACGTCCATTATCACTGACGGTACAGGAACCGTCCTTTTCCAGATATACTTCGATCTGGCTGCAGAAGCCTGCCAGATGCTCATCTACTGAATTATCCACGATCTCATAGATCAGATGGTTCAAGCCTTTGGTTGACACACTGCCGATGTACATACCGGGTCTTTTACGAACCGCTTCCAGACCCTCCAGGACAGAAATACTGTCCGCATCGTAGGTATTCTTTGCCATAATATCCTGCTCCTTTTTTGAAAATACAGGATATAGTATACAGAATTTTGAAAAAAATAACAAGACAAAACAGAACAAATTTTCGAACAAATTTTCGATTGCCGGATAATATCATCTTGTCTGAATGAAAATCGGCTGTACCTCTTCCCGATACAGCCGATTCTTTTTCACATCGCTTCCAGCTTATTATATTCACTATTTCCTTATCTGGTTTCCAGATCATATTTAACCACATTCATGGTTACTTCTCCATCTGCAAAGAAGGAGATCCCGTCCGCTGCCGGATCGGTATAGATCGTGGCAGACATGACCTGCTCCCCGTCGTTGATGAACACTTCCACACTGAACCGGTCCAGAATCAGCCGAAACTTTAGCTTTCCTTCCTCTGAGCGGACCTGACACCTTCTCTGGTGGATGATCGCTCTTCTGGAACCGGAGAATTTACGGTCGATCTTCAGCACCGACTCATGTGGTCGGAAGCTGATAGCCGTATGATATTTGTCATTCTGCGCAAACCGTACTGCAAACTTCTGATAGATCTGTGCCGGATCACCTGCCTTCAGTTCGATCTCCATATCGATCAGCCTGCCTTCCACTCCAGGAAGACGGATCTCATTACTGAATGTGACATCTTCATGACATACTTTATTCCTGCGCAGGCTCTCAATCTCCCGTATGGGTTTCTGATAAAGACGCCCGTTTTTCACAGAAAGCTCTCTGGGCAGGCTCGTTTGGCCAAACCAAGGCAACTCTCGTGAAGTAGG
>CAMWMT010000166.1 GCA_947175375.1 uncultured Clostridiaceae bacterium
GAGCAGCCTGCAGGAATATATA
The DNA here is from genome assembly GCA_947175375.1 of uncultured Clostridiaceae bacterium. Lineage (GTDB taxonomy): Bacteria > Bacillota > Clostridia > Lachnospirales > Lachnospiraceae > Hominiventricola. The sequence continues at coordinate 23 of CAMWMT010000166.1, forward strand.
CGTCAGTTGGATCAGCAGGTAAATACGCTTATTTCTCAGATCACTGATCTTGAAGAGAAGCTGGAAGAGAAGAGAAGAGAGATTGCGCAGAAAGCGGAAGAACTGAAGCAGGCAGAGGCAGAGGCGTCTGCACAGTATGAGCTGATGAAAAAAAGAATCTGCTATATGTATGAGCGGGGAGAAGACTCTTTTCTTCTTCTGCTTTTGGAGTCCGGGAGCATTGCGGAGCTTTTAACCCGCGTGGACTACAGCAGGGAGATCTCTGATTATGACAGACGAATGCAGGAGAAGCTGATAGAGCTTCGGGATACGATTGCAGCCTGCAAAGCCGCACTGGAAAAAGAGCAGGAAGAGCAGGAGATGCTTCTCGCAGAATTGGAATCCCAGAAGGCAGCAGTAGAACGGGCGATCAGTGCGAAAACGCAGGAGATTGCAGAATACCAGGCTCGGATCGAATCCGCTTATGGTGAACAGGAAGGATATATAGACCAGCTTAATGAACAGGAAAAGCTGCTGAAGGAGGTAGAACGTCAGATTGCAGCAGCGGCAGCTGCAAGAGCAGCGGCCACAGACGGTGACGGTGGAGCCTCCGGCTTTCTCTGGCCATGTCCTGCCAGCCGGAGGATTACCAGCGGTTTCGGAAACCGGGAAGCGCCTGTGCCGGGAGCGTCTTCTTATCATCAGGGAGTCGATGTGGGCGCACCCTCAGGTACAGCAATTGTCGCAGCAGCATCCGGACGGGTAACCACTTCGGCCTACAGCGGTTCTGCCGGTAATTATGTGGTGATCTCGCATGGAGGAGGAGTAAGCACCGTATATATGCATGCGTCGGCTCTGTATGTTTCAGAAGGAGAGTCGGTGTCCAGGGGACAGACGATAGCCGCTGTTGGTTCTACCGGGTTCTCGACCGGGCCGCACCTTCACTTTGGTGTGATCGTAAATGGAAATTATGTAAATCCGTTGAACTATGTGAAATAACTTTTACATAGAATGGAAAGAAGAAAAAGGAGTGACAGCAGATGGAAGACAGCAGAGAGAAGCATTCCTTCAAAAAAGGGATTGCCGCCGGTATGATACTGACGGTCATGATGTTTGCGCTTACCGGCTGTACAACAGCATATTTCCTGCCGCGTTATATGGGTAGAGGAAATACAAAAGAAAATAAACAGGTCAATGACAAGATCCAGGAGCTGGATCAGTATATTGACCGGTATTATCTGTTTGACTATGAAGAAGAAGACGTAGAGAATGGAATATACAAAGGGCTGATGGCGGGACTGGGAGATGTCTATACCGGCTATTATACGCCGGAAGAATATGCCAGCTTTATGGAGTCCTCCAATGGAAGCTACAGCGGGATCGGCGCCATGCTGAGTCAGGATTATTCCACAGGGATTATCTCCGTAGTACGGGCTTTTGACGGGTCGCCTGCTGCAGAGGCAGGGATGCAGACCGGGGATCTTCTCTATATGGTGGAAGGAGAAGAGGTCACAGGAAAGGATCTGTCTCTGGTTGTGACGGACCTCAAGGGTGTAGAAGGGACAGAGGTCCATATCAGCATTCTTCGTGGGACAGAGGTCATCGATCTGACCATGGTAAGAAGAAATATTGAGGTTCCTACGGTGGAAAGCCGTATGATCGATGCTCAGATCGGATATATCGCCATTACAGAGTTTGATGATGTGACAGATGAACAGTTTATGGAAGCTCTGGATACCCTGGAGTCACAGGGAATGAAGAAGCTTATCATTGACCTGAGGGACAATGGTGGTGGTCTGGTGGATGTGACCTGTACGATCCTGGATCGTCTGCTTCCGGAGGGACTGATTGTCTATACAGAAGATAAGAACGGAAACCGCCAGGAAGAAACATCAGATGCAGAGAACTATTATTCCGGGGATATGGCAGTGCTTGTCAACGGAAATAGCGCCAGCGCGTCGGAGATTTTTGCTGGTGCCATCAAGGATTACGGTGTGGGAACTCTGATCGGAACACAGACCTTTGGAAAGGGTATCGTGCAGAGTCTGTTTCCGTTAAGTGATGGTTCTGCCATCAAGATCACCGTATCACGTTATTATACGCCTGCTGGGAATAACATTCATGAAGTGGGGATTACGCCGGATATCGTAGTGGAAGCAGGGGAGAATGCAGAAGAAGATCCTCAGCTTCAGAAAGCGATCGAGGTATTAAGCAGGTAGAAGCAGCAGATAATAAGACAGGGGACTGTTGCAAAACGTACTTCTGCCTGTCTGCTTAGCAACGTTCCAATCCATACAGCGTTGCTGAGCAGGCAGGTAGAATCGCATTTTGCAATAGCCCCTTTTGCTTATATATAGAGGAGTATATGGAAATTTAAGAACTTTTTTCTTTATTTGGCAGAGTAACTTTGCTATAATAGACAGAATAAAGGAGGCTGACAAATGAACTACAGTAAAAAAGGCACCTCCAGAAAGCAGAAGGCACTAAGATCCAATAAAGCCAAAATAGGTAAAAAGGTATGTGTCGTCTTTCTGAAGACACTGCTGGTACTGATCCTTGCAGTGGGTGTTGCAGGACTGTGCGGCGGCATCGGTATTGTAAAAGGCGTGATCGAAAATGCACCGGATATTACAAGTTCCAGTGTACTGCCAAGAGGCTATAAGTCGACCGTATACGACGTAGAGGGAAACAAAACGGCGGAGTTGGTTGCGGAAGGAACCAACCGGACTTATGTGAAGATAGAAAATATTCCCAAATATGTGCAACAGGCATTTATAGCGATCGAGGATGAACGTTTCTATGAACATAACGGGATCGACCTCAAAGGAATCCTTCGTGCAGGAGTAACGTATGTGGCAAGCGGATTCAATGAGACCCAGGGCGGCAGTACGATCACACAACAGCTTTTGAAAAATAATGTATTTGACTTTATGTCAGAGAACGGGATGGCAGATAAGATCGAGAGAAAGCTGCAGGAACAGTATCTGGCTGTGAAGCTGGAAGAGGTCATGACCAAGGATGAGATCCTGGAGAGCTATTTGAATACGATCAATCTGGGGCAGAATTCTCTTGGAGTGCAGGCGGCGGCCAACCGGTATTTTGGAAAAAATGTCAGTGAGCTTACTCTGTCTGAGGCATCCGTGCTGGCAGCAATCACTAAGAGCCCTAATGCCTATAATCCGATCACTCATCCGGATGATAATGCCACCAGAAGGACATATGTGCTTCAGTATATGGTGGATCAGGGGTATATCTCCCAGAGCAAATATGAAGAGGCAATGGAAGATGATGTCTATTCCCGGATCAGGGAATACAATGCGGAGACAGAGACTACCAATACCGTCTATTCCTATTTTGATGATGAAGTGATTGATCAGGTGAGAAATGATCTGGTGGAAAAAGCAGGATATTCAGAGACCCAGGCGTTTAATGTGCTGTACAGTGGTGGTCTGAAGATCTATACCACGCAGGACCCAAAGATCCAGAAGATCCTGGATGAGGAATTTGCGAATTCGTCCAATTTCCCGGCAAACAGTAAAGTCGGTCTAGAGTGGGCCATGAGTGTCGTGAAGAAAGACGGCGAGACGACGAATTACAGCCAGGAAATGCTGTCGGCGTGGTTTAAGCAGACGGACAAGGATTATGAGATCCTATATAATACAGAGGAAGATGCCCGGGCAGCCATTGATGAATATGTTGCTACGCTTGGGATCACCGATGAGGATACGGTATATGAGCGCTGCGAATTCACGATTCAGCCTCAGGCTTCCATGGTCATCATGAATCAGAGCACAGGAGAAGTGGTGGCAATGATCGGAGGCAGAGGCGAGAAAACTGGAAACCGTACCCTGAACAGGTCATCTGATGCCTGCAGAAATCCAGGTTCCACTTTTAAAGTAGTCGCATCCTATGCCCCTGCTTTTGAAGCACTGGGATATGGACCGGGAACGGTCCAGTATGATGGTCCTTTCGCATACAATGAGGGGGGACGCCAGGGACGTCTGGTCAACAACTGGGATAAAAGTACCCAATACCGTGGATGGACGACACTCCGTGAGGGTATTACCCGTTCCATGAATGTCATGGCAGTGAAGACGATTACAGATGTCACACCTACAGTAGCAGTGGATTATCTTCTGAAGTTTGGTTTTACATCCCTGGTGTTGGAGGGTCCCAACGCAGATTATAATCAGTCCGCTGCTCTCGGAGGTCTGACAAATGGTGTCTCTAACCTGGAGCTGACCGCAGCTTATGCTGCCATAGCTAACAAGGGTTCCTATATCAGACCGAGGCTGTATACCAAAGTGGTTGATAATGATGGGAATGTGATACTTGATAATCAGCCGGAGACAACGCAGGTGATCTCGGAACAGAACGCATGGCTTCTGGTGGACTGCATGAAAGATGTGGTAAATGGAGCGGGCGGTACTGGTTCCAAAGCCAGGATCAGTGGTATGACAACGGCTGGAAAGACTGGTACGACTTCCAAGAACGTGGATGTGTGGTTTGAAGGTATGACACCATATTATACCGCGGGAATCTGGGTCGGATATGATAACAATGGCTATAACCACAGTTTGAACAGCGAAGAGATCAATTTCCATAAACAGCTCTGGGCCACTGTCATGACTAGAGTGCATGAAGGGCTGGAAAATAAAGATTTCGAGAAGCCATCCGGCATCGTGCAGTGTGTGATCTGTACGAAGTCAGGAAAACTCGCAGTAGGCGGTCTGTGTGATGCAGACGGGCGTTCCGGTATTGTGAGGAATGAATATTTTGTGGAAGGAAAGCAGCCTACAGAGATCTGCGACCATCATGTAGCAGTCAGTATCTGTGTGGATACGGGACTTCTTGCTACCAGCATGTGTCCGAACCGGGTGCCGCAGGCGAAGGTTCTGCTGCCGGCGATGCAGTCAGGTGTGGCAGAAGCCGTAACGCTGGATACAGCCTATGGAATCAATAATAATCTTCCGGCAGCGACATGTACGCTGCATACAGGCGGTGTCTACGTTCCCAGTGAGTATGAGCTGACCGGGAGCAATCCGGCAGCAGTGCCGGATCCGAACGCGGCTGCTGATCCCAACGCCGGAGCCGATCCAAACGCAGCTGCTGACTCGAATGCGGTTGCCGATCCAAACGCGACTGCTGACCCAAATGCTGGAGTCGATCCGAATGCAGGCGTGGATCCCAATGCGGTCGCAGTACCGGAAGTGCCTGCTGCCGGTGAATGAGTTTTTTTAAATATTGTGTAATTAAAAATAGGGTATCGCCCGATCATTTGCTTTTCATGATCCCGCGATACCCTTTTTATGCTTATCTGTCTATAGCTGCCTTGTCCGATAAAGCAGATTCCCGATTATTGAGAAGCTGGTCCGGACAACAAAATTTACGGTCATAAAACCTGTCCGCTCTCATATATTGAGATAAGGAGCTGGACAACATGAGATATGATGAATTGTCTTCCATCTTTCCGAAGTTTTTGAAAGAGGTACTGGAAGAATTAAAAATGGATATCAGGAATCTGCAGGAAATGAGGATCCGGGTAGAGCAGCCGGTTCTTGTCCGGTGCGGGAACCGGGAATACCAATCGGCGGCAGTGATGAAGACAGAACAGGTCCGGGAGATTCTTGTCTATCTCTCCAATTATTCACTGTATGCTTATGAAGAGGAGGTTCGCCGGGGATTTTTAACTCTGCCGGGAGGGCATCGGGTAGGAATTGCAGGGAGAACGATCCTGGAGGGCGGGAAAGTCAGGACGATCAAAGATGTGTCATCTCTGAATATCCGGTTTGCGCATGAGGTAAAAGGTTGTGCGGATAAATTGCTTCCATATCTTAGAAATGGGAAGACACTTTTGCACACATTGATCGCATCGGCTCCCGGGCATGGGAAGACGACACTGCTCCGGGACTGTGTCCGGCAGATCTCGGATGGAGACACAGCACATCCGGGCATGGCAGTAGGAGTGGTGGATGAGCGGTCGGAGATCGCAGGAAGCTTTCGCGGGATTCCGGGCAATGATATAGGCATGAGGACCGATGTGTTGGACGGGTGTCCCAAGGCAGAGGGAATGCTTATGCTGATTCGTTCCATGGCCCCGCAGGTGGTAGCGGTGGATGAAGTCGGGAGCCGGGAAGATCTGGCGGCGCTGGCGTCTGCTATGAACTGCGGATGTGTGCTGCTGGCGACCGTTCATGGCAGCAGTATGGAGGAATTAAAGAGCAGGCCTGTCCTGAAAGAATTGGTTGAAATGAGGCTGTTTGAACGGTATGTATTTCTGGAAGGGATGGGACAGGTCCGGCAGATACTGGGACAGATGGAAAAACCGGTGGCGATGGGAGGAACGGGATGCTGAAGGGTCTTGGGATGTTGTGTATCCTGGCAGGAAGTACCGGGATCGGCATG
>CAMWMT010000167.1 GCA_947175375.1 uncultured Clostridiaceae bacterium
CTGATCACAATCATTGCCGTTGCCTTGACAACGATCCTTTTTACGACATTATTTACGATTGCTCTGTCCATCGTTGAAAATTTCCAGCAGTCAAACTTCCGCCAGGCAGGTACTTCTGCTCATGGTATTTTTAAACAACTGACCAAAGAGCAGTTTGATGAATTAAAAGAAGATCCTATGATCAAAGAATGGGGACGGCGCCGTGTGGCAGGTCTTGCAACAGATGTTGTCTTTAATAAATCTCAGGTGGAAGTCAGCTATATGGATTCCAATTATGCCAGATACTGCTTTTGTACTCCTGTTGTAGGAAATTTTCCTAAAGAAGGAACAGATCAGGCGGTAACAGACCTGAAAGTATTATCCCTTCTGGGTGTGAAACCCGAAATCGGAAACGAATTTACGATCACTATAGATGTAGACGGAACAGAAACTACAGAAACTTTTACACTCTGCGGTTACTGGGAATATGATGAGATCACTGCGGCAAATCATATTATCATGCCTGAAAGCCGTCTTGATGATATTCTTCAAAAATTAAATACACAAAATAACAACGGTATTACAGGTTCCTATCAACTTGATGTTATGTTGGAAAATGCTTCTTCCATTGAGAAAGATTTAAATACTATTTTGGAAAATCATGGATATCAATATGAAAATCCAGATAAAGATAATTATATAAAAATCGGTATCAACTGGGGTTATGCCGGTGCACAGCTTTCCGCTGCCATGGATTTTTCTACTATTCTTGGAATCATAGCGGCGCTGCTTCTGATCATATTTACCGGATATCTAATCATTTATAATATTTTCCAGATTTCGGTAGCGGGCGACATCCGTCATTACGGTCTTTTAAAAACGATAGGTACTACCGGAAAACAGATTAAGAAAATAGTCATAATACAATCTCTCCTTCTCTCCGTTATCGGTATTCCGATCGGCTTACTTCTCGGTTATGGATCAGGCGTACTTCTTGCGCCCGTTATCACAAAAGCTGTAGCAAATAATAACAGTATTTTCTATGCTTCTGCATCCGTAAACCCGGCTATTTTTATCGGTTCAGCAGTTTTTTCCGTTATCACGGTACTTATCTCCTGCCGGAAACCAAGTAAAATAGCAGGAAAAGTTTCTCCTATTGAAGCATTGCGTTACACAGGATCAGAACATATATCCAGAAAGAAAAAAAGAAAAAAAGTTTCCAAAAAAGGAATTTCGATTTCTGCTATGGCCTTTGCCAATATGGGAAGAAACAGGAAAAAATCATTTGTTACTGTTTTATCTATGTCCCTGTCCATCGTACTGTTTATCCTGACGGTTACTTTTACCAACGGATTCAGTATAGAAAAATATGTGAGTAAAAAAATTGTTACAGATTATATTGTTGCGAATGCAGGTTATTTTAATTTACGGCTGAATTGGGAATACGATACACCTGTATCAGATGAAATTATTGAAATGCTGAATCATGCAGACGATATTACAGGTGCCGGAAAAACTTACGGTGAAAAGGGTTTTTATGCTTATGACTTTGTTACAGAAGATTACTACAAAAACGGTCAGCTGTCAAAATATTACAGTTCTTCCGCTATACAGGAAATTATTGATTCTAAAGAGAAAGAAGATGGTTTTCTTATAAACAGTATAGATATTTATGGGATGGATGATTTTTGCCTGGATAAGCTGACTGTCTGGGATGGGGATATTTCCCGTTTAAAAACAGAAGAAAATATCATAGCTGCTGTTTATTTTCAGGATGACTATGGCAATAAGTTAGATTATACAAACTGGGCAAAAACAGGAGATATGGTAAAAATCCGTTATGAAAAAGAAATAGAATACTACGATATGGAAACAGGCGAAATCTATGATGATATTGATTTCAGCTCCCTTGACGAATCTTCTTCTATTATATCGCGTCCAAAAATAATAGAAGATATAGAATATGAAGTAGCAGCCGTTGTTTCCATACCGACCAGTTTAAATTACCGGTTTTATAGAAATGAACAATTTGTTTTAAGCTCTGACCAGTTTATAAAGGATACGGGGACTTCTGTTCCGATGTACTATACTTTTGATATGGTGGATGATGAAGCTTCCAAAGAAAAGATGGAGAATTTTATGGCGGATTATACAGAAAATGTAGACTCAAATATGAATTATGAAAGCCGTCATACCTATTCCACGGATTTTGAATCTTTCCGCAATATGTTTATGTTGACGGGAAGCATCTTAAGCTTTATTGTAGGGCTGATTGGGATTTTGAACTTTTTAAATGCGGTTCTCACTGGTATTATTACACGCCACAGAGAATTTGCCATGCTCCAATCTATCGGCATGACAGGTAAACAACTGAAGAAAATGCTGGTACTTGAAGGTCTTTACTATACTTTGGGATCAGTTATCGTTACCCTTATACTTTCCGTCATTACAAGCCCTATCACAGCAAATGTAATGGAAAGCATGTTCTGGTTTTTTGATTATCACTTTACCATAATGCCGCTTTTTATTACAATACCTATATTTGCACTGCTTGGGATTATGCTGCCATTGATCAGTTATCATTTTCTTGCGGGTAAGTCGATTGTGGAGAGGTTACGAGAAGTGGAATAAAAAATGTTTAGCCTGAATTATTCACAGCTGTGCCGTGAATAATTCAGGTTAATGGAACACAGGCTTTACATCTTTTTGATGCCTAATGCGATCTCAACCGCTTGCTTTGCATGAATCAGGGTCGTATCAAATACAGGCAGAGAAGAATCTGCTTGTTGAATAAGAAGTCCGATCTCGGTACAGCCAAGAATCACTCCTTTTGCTCCCTGCGCTTTCAGTCGGTCGATGATGTCTTTGAATTTTTCTCGGGATTCTGTCTTGATCTCACCTACGCAAAGTTCATGAAAGATCACATGATTGATCACATCAATATCTGTTTCTGCAGGAATCATAACGTCAATTCCTCTGTCAATCAGCTTCTGTTTATAAAAATCCTGTGTCATCGTGTATTTGGTTCCCAGCAGCCCCACCTTTTGAATCTCACATTTTTCAAGCATATCCGCCGTGGAATCCGCGATATGTATGACAGGGACCTGGATCATAGACGCGATCTGCGGAGCTACTTTGTGCATGGTATTTGTGCAGATCAGGATAAAGTCTGCGCCGGCAGCCTCCAATCCCTGGGCAGCAGTTCCCAGAATCCTGCCGCTCTTTTCCCAGTCGCCGCTTGCCTGGCATCTTTCAATCTCATCAAACTCCACACTGTGAAGAATGATCTTCGCGGAATGAAGTCCGCCCAGTCGGTTTTTCACTTCTTCATTAATGATCTTATAATACGAAATCGTGCTTTCCCAGCTCATTCCGCCAATCAGTCCTATTGTTTTCATTATATAACCTCCATAATTCGATTTGGATGTTTTTGCCTGTATCAGATGCAGGATAGCTTTGCTCTGATAAAGCCAATTTTAGCATATTTAGGTTGGAAAGTATATCGGAACGTATTTCGGGATAAACTTCTGAAATTCGATCAGGCTGGCGAAATAGTCAAAGGGCGATGGTCAGAAATTGGTTATTGTCTGCAGTTTTTTGTACTATAAAACAGTTTGTGTCAAATATATTTCATAATGAAACATATAAAAATGTTTCAAAATAAAACAAAGTCAAAAACTTATCCTATTGAAATGGCATGGAAACTGTGGTATTTTATTCATAAATCAATAAAAATGTAAAAAGCGAATTAAAGAACAAAATTTTAAAAAATAATGTTTCAAAATAAAACATCATTAGGAGAAGAAAGAGTCATGAAGGATAGAATGGCAATTACAATGGGTGATGCAGCAGGAATCGGAGCAGAGATTATTGTAAAAGCGTTAAGCAAGAAAGATATTTTTGAAAAGACGATACCGGTTGTCTATGGGGATTTGGCAGCGATGGAGGATGCATTGCAGTTTACCGGATGTCAGGAGCTGAAGATTCGTACCATTTCCAGAATAGAGGATGCGTCTGGAGAATACGGCGTGATTGACCTGATTGATTTTGGCTTTCTGAAAAAAGGAGGCTGGCAGTATAAGAAAAATCAAAAACATACTGGCGATGCATCGTTTCAATATGTTGTCCGTGCCATAGGAGACGCTATGGAAGGTAAATGTGCAGGTGTGGTAACCGGACCGATCAGTAAAGAAGCGATCCACATGGCAGGTCATCATTATTCGGGACATACAGAGATTTTTGCGGAATATACGAATACTAGAAATTATGCCATGTTGTTATCCGGGAATTCTCTTCGGGTGATTCATGTGACCACGCATGTTTCTATGGAGAATGCATGTAAAATGATTACAGAGGAAAAAGTGCTGAATACGATACATATGGCTCAGTTGGGAATGCGGTTGTTGGGATATGAGCATCCGAAGATTGCGGTTGCTGGGTTCAATGCGCACTGTTCTGAAAATGGTCTGTTTGGAGATCAGGAAGAGAAAGGGATTATTCCGGCGGTGGAAGCAGCCAGGAAAGAAGGAATTCATGTGGAAGGTCCGATTCCTCCGGATACTGTATTCTGCAAAGCGATGGGAGGGATGTATGACATTGTAGTTGCAATGTATCACGATCAGGGACATATTCCCATCAAGCTTACCGGGTTCCGTTTGGACAGCAGGACCAATACATATTCTTCCATGAGTGGCATTAATTGTACGATTGGTCTTCCCATTATCCGGACGTCTGTGGATCATGGGACGGCTTATGGAAAAGCAGGAGAAGGAAGAGCAAATGAGGAGAGCATGATTGAGGCTATATTTGCAGCATCGGTTATGGCCGAGAACATGAAGAAGATGAAAGCATGATTTTTCAAGCCAGGGATACAATTATTTTTGCAGACGATCTGACCGGAACACTGGATACGGCAGTTCAGTTTGCCAAACACGGGATTGCTACGATTGCTTTCCCCACGGCCAGAGCCTTTCTGGAGAATGAAAAATATCATTATAAAGTATATGTAGTGAATACATCCACGAGACATTTGCAGCCGAAGGAAGCATACAAGGTACTGTTCGATCTGGCATCCTATGTATTCAAAGAAGGCGGACAGCGGATTTTAAAAAAAACAGATTCAGCTCTGCGTGGAAATGTCGGGGCAGAGCTGACAGCAGTAATGCATGCGTTCCAAAGCCACACGCTTCATTTTGCGCCGGCTTATCCGGACATGAACCGTTATACAGTGCAAGGGATTCATTACTGTGACGGCATACCAGTGGCAGAGTCTGTATTCGGTAAAGATCCCTTTGAACCGGTAAAATATTCATCTATCAGGGATATTATCGGGGAAACCAGTGATGTAAAAGTCCGGTTTGCCTCGGAAAAATGGAAAGAACAAGAAGATAAAGAACCTACGATTCACATATGGGAAGCGAAGGATAACGAAGAGCTGAAGCAGATCTGTAAACAAATCCTGGAGACAGAGGGGATGATTCTGCAGGCAGGCTGCGCCGGACTGGCCCATGCTCTGGCTGACTATCTGGGAGAAGGAGCTGCAGCTGAAACCAAACTTCCTCATACAGATAAAGTGCTGCTGGTCTCCGGAAGCTTGAATCTGAAAACACTTCAACAGATTGAATATTTAAACCGAAAAGGTTTTCCGGTGCAGTATCTGGATTGGGATTCACAGTGTCAGAAATCCTATCTGGAATCCGATTTCTGCCAGAACTTTATCGATGACAGATGCAAGGAATTGCAGACGGAACATGTTTCCGTCATCGCTACGGCAGGAGGTTTTCGGCGGAAAGATTGCGAGCGGGTGGAGAGAAATGATGTGGGAGAGGCCATCGCTTCTATCGTTGAGAAAATTTTTGACAAGACACTGGGATGTGCAATGGTTGTGTTTGGCGGAGATACATTATTTGGCATTGTTTCGGGCATTATTCAGGGAGGGATGGTTCCGGTAAAAGAGATCATGCCAGGAGTGCCGGTTTCACTGGCACATTTTAAAAACGGTAGTCCATGCGTGGTGGTTTCGCGGTCCGGCGGTTTTGGTTCGGAAGATTCTGCGGAAAAAATTATAAAGTTATTCAAAAAGTGAGAGAGGAAAATGGATATGATGAAAGGGCTTGTAAAAGAACAGAGGCAAAAAGGAGCAGTGCTGAAAAAAGATCTTCCCATTCCGGAGATTGTAGACAATGATGTGCTGGTGAAAGTGCATTATGCAGCAATCTGTGGAACACATCAACATATTTATGGCTGGAACAGCTGGGCCGAAGAAAGAGTGCCCCTGCCGA
>CAMWMT010000168.1 GCA_947175375.1 uncultured Clostridiaceae bacterium
ATGTGTGAGTGTGATCAGAAGGAACTGATTCTGGAATTAAAAACAGCGCGGGGAACTTTTGCATTACAGGAGAATACCGGTGTCCTTGTATTTTCCTATTTAAGAAGCAGTTGTATCACGGGAAGCCATAATTTCCTGCTGTCGTATCATGAAGAAGAGCCGTTTATAGAGGAAGAACCACAGGAAATAACTGTGGACATGAGTCCGCTGTTTGCAGGGATTGATGATGATCTCGCTGCGTTGAACAGATATCTTACCGGAAACTATATTCGTATTTTTCCGTCAGAAAAAGAAGAGATACGAAGGTGGTATCTGCTGGAATTATATAAGAACATGGGTGATATTGTGCAGATAATAATAGAAAAGACCAGGACCGGGCAGGAGACAAAGATATATTATGGCGGTTATATGGAGGGCGATCTGAAAGAGATGGGACAAATATGACATATTATATCATAACTGTAGATCAGAATTATGTGCCGCCATCTCCGGTTGGCTGGTATGGTCATCTGGATCGAAAGACGGTATCATCCGGAAAGGCTCATAATATATCAAGATTTAGTCTGTTTTCGGTGGAGAGACATATGCAGATGGTGTTCACGGATGTGATAACCTTTCCGTGTTTTATGGTCAGCGAGATGGTCCGTGATGTGATAAAAAAGTATGATCCTTTTATACGGTTTTCCAGAGTGATCTTTTATGACAAGGAACGAAAGCAGAGTATGGCTTATTACATTCCATTTTTGTATAGGTCAGATCAGCTGAAAAAAGATGAAGCCGGAAAGTCAATGGTGGAACGATCAGAGATAAAAAACAGGATCATAATGGAATTAACAGACCATGCAAAATCCTGTGTGATTATGAGACTCGACCTTCTGGAGAGCATTCTTCGCAGGGGAGCAGTTGGGATCGGAGTCAGGGAAATACAGATCAGAGAAGGGGGAGCGGCAGATGCCATATGCAGATGAAGAAATTCTGAGGAAGAGAGAAGAGGCAAAGAAGAAAAAATATCAGACACTGGAAGATGGGATATATATGGATGGAAGGATATTGTTATTTGAAAGAGAAAATCTTTTAAATGCATTTTCCATTTGTCTTCCAGATATCATGAAGATCATGCCGCAGGAATATGCCAGAATTAAGTATCCATCAGAATTCCGTCCGCAGATCATTCTGACTACAGATGATCTTGGTGTAAATATGGGATTTACCATATTTCCCGGTGAGGCAGTGAGCGAAGACCTGGAAGGGATGACAGTACATATGGGATCAGCCATACATCGGTCAAATCCAGATTACAGATTATATCCTGTCAGGGAACTGGAAGAGATTACTGGAAAATGGTTTGCCTTTCGCAGCCATGCCATGGACAGCAGCATCTATAATATGATGCTGCTCACAGCGGTGGGCGGGAATCTGGTACAGGGGAGTTTTAACTGTGGTTATGAGGAATACAGAAAGTGGAAGAGGATTGTGCTGCTGATGTGGAATACGATTCAGCCGCTGGAAAAGGAGAGACAACTGTGAGGGCAGTAAGATTAATAACAGAACCATTTGAATTTATCAATTATCTGAAACTGGAAAGTGTAAAAGAATTGAATTGTCATGGAAGACTTCGGTTGACCGGTATGATAGCAGCGGAAAAGGAGCAGGAGTACAAAGCTGCTGCCTCCAGGGAAACGTGGGTAAGTATAAAAGCTGTATCTGAGACAGGGGAGGAAACATGTTTTTTCAATGGAATCTTAACAGGGCTGGAGATTCGAAGGGAAGATCAGGTACGGATTATGACAGTGGAACTTCGGACTGGAAGCTTTCTTCTGGATCTGACAGAGCATACCCGTTCGTTTCAGGGATCCGGCTTTCGGTATTCTGATATTATCCGTATCTGCATGGATGCTGCCGGCGGATTATTTATCATGCCGGATAAGGATAAGATGGCTCCAGGTCCGCTTTTTTTGCAGTATAAGGAGACAGACTGGGCATTTATTAAGAGGATGGCTTCTCATGCAGGAGTGGCAGTGATTCCGGAGGATGCGACTCCCGGGAAGAAGCTTTACCTGGGCTGGCGCGCTCATTCCATAGAGGGGGAAGTTGCGCCGGACAGCTGCAGGATGGAACAGGATTATGAAGCGTACAGGAGGAAAACAGCATCGGGAATAAAAGGTCTGCGGACTTCGGATTTTACGGGATATGATGTCTGTACCAGGGAGATATACGGTCTTGGGGAAAGCGTCCGTTTTGAAGGTCAGGAGATGGTAATTGGGAAAGTTACAAGCTGGCTGGAAGGACAGGAACTGTACCATGAGTATTATCTGATTCATAAAAATGCAGGACTTCTTCCTGTATTATACAATCAAAAAGCGGCAGGCGTTTCTCTGACAGGAAATGTTCAGGCAGTAAGTACAACAAAAGTAAAAGTAAAGCTGCAGCAGGATGAAAATCAGGAGAAGTGTCAAAGCTGCTGGTTTGATTATGCGACTGTTTATTCTACCCCGGATGGGACAGGCTGGTATTGTATGCCGGAGATCGGGGATGAGATTCGTCTGGTGCTTCCGGATCAGGATGAGAATCATGCCTATACAGCAGGCAGCATTCATGTAGGAACAGCGGGAGGAAGAACAAATCCGGATGAAAAAACCTGGAAGAACAAACAGAATAAAGAGATCGTATTCACACCGGGAGCCATTATTATGAGGAACAATGCAGGATTGCTGCTGGAATTGTCTGATCAGGAAGGGATACGGGTGTGCAGTAATAAAGATATTATGGTTCAGTCGGAGGGGGATATCCGTATCCAGAGTAAAAGTGCCGGAATTCAGATGTCTGCACAGAGTCACATTCAGATGCAGCAGGGAGCGGCGCAGATACATATGGAGGATAAGATTAGTATTTCCGGTGGAAAAATCTATATGAATTAAGGATAATTTACCATTATCTTGATGATGTGGGAGAAACGAATATGAAACCATCGTATAGGAAAAGGGAAGAGGAATCATTTACTACAAAATCGAAAGGAAATGAAAGCTATAAAGTGGCAGGAGAAGACATTGTAATCACAACAGACATTCCCATTTTGTCATTGCTTAAACTGGAAATCGTTCAGGAAGTAAATACACATGGCAGAATACAGTTATCTGCCCTGATCAGAGACGCTGACCAGGAGCAGCTCTGCCAGACAGACTGGTCGGGCACAAAGCTTTGCATATGCCAAAAAGGAAAGGAACGTGAACCGCTGTTTTACGGGAGTGTAGAGTATCTTAGCACCACAATGGAAAATGGATCACTGGTTGCCGATATCTGTGGTATCAGTACAACATTTTTACTGGATCAAGAGAAAAAGCAGAGGTCTTTTCAGAATCCATCCATGACATACCATCAGATATTGAGAGAAGTGCTTAAAAGTTATGAAAACGCCGCTTTTATCTGGGCTTCAGGGGATGACAGGGAAATTGGATTCCCTCTGATTCAATATGAAGAGACAGACTGGGAGTTTATAAAGAGACTTTGCAGTCATTTTCATGGTGTTCTTGTTGCAGATGTGAAGACAGGAAGACCGAATTTCTTTTTTGGAATGTGCAGGAGGACAGAGCATGATCTGGGAGAAGCAGAGATTCTGGCAAGCGGTTTTGATGCTGCTTATTATACCAATGGCGCTTATGAAGATCATGTCCCCCAAGTTGAGGCGTTCTATCTGGAAGTGGAAACCCGGCAGAACTGGCAGATGGGAGATGCGGTAACATATGAGGAAAGAGAGTATCAGGTCTGTTGCCGGACAGTTATATTTCAGAATGGGATACTTTCTTTTCGTTTTCGTCTGGGAAGAAAAGGTACTTATTACAGGAAGAAAGAATATAACGCTGCGCTGTCCGGCGTTCGGCTGGAAGGAACCATACGGAAGGCAGAAGAAGAATCTGTCTGTCTGAAGCTTGATATAGATCAGGAAGAACATGCGGATTATCTGTGGCCATGGGCACCGGAGACCAATAACCTGTGTTATTGTATGCCAGAAGTAGGGACAAAAGCCTCTCTGTATTTTCCGACAGATGATGAGAAGGATGGAAAAGTAATTCTGGCTGTGATATCGAATCAGAGAACGGAAATGTATACAAATACACAGAATAGAGAATTCCTTACGGCACATAACAAGAGGGCGGCGCTTTATCCGGAATGTATGTTTCTGGAAGGCAGAGACAGTGCGGTGAAAGTTTTCATGGAGGATGCAGCCGGAATCAGGATAGACAGCAGCAGCAACCTGTCATTTACAGCGGATGGGAAGATATCGATACAGGGAAAAAATATATCCGTGATTGCTCCTGTAGAGGTCGTATGCAAAGTTCCCGACTCCAACATCGAACTTTGCAGAGATCTGAACTTTTATGCAGATGGAGGGGTTCGGACAATAGGAACAGGAAAGATAAAAGAAGAAACGCTTGATAAAGTGAGCAAACTAAGAAGAAAAAGGTCGGGCTCCTGGCAGGTATCCTGGTCCGCAGTCTGTGCGATACCATCTGTAGATCTGTCGAAAGCAGAGAGAAAGACAGCTTTTGATCTGTATGCCGGAGGGAGCGTTCCCCAAATGGCAAAAGGCTCTGCAATATTTGCCATGTCACAGGTCATAGAAGGAAAGAAAGAAAGCGAATGCAGTAATCCATCAGTATTTTATTCTATGGAAAATTATACAATAAAAGGCGGGTATAAGGTGCCGGAAGAGGATTCTGACGAAGCTGATTAACAAGGGGAGAGAATGAAAAATGGCAGATGAAAAACTTGAAGAACTTCTGGAGTTTTTAGCAAAGATAGCACAGAATTTAACAGGTAAGAAAGAGAATACATTGTCGAAGATAGAAATTAGCAGAGATCATGATTTTGAAAAGATAGTGGAGAAGATAATTGATACAAGAAGTCCGTGTACATGTGATGCGCGCGTTATGTGTACAAATGCAATTCAGGGTTCTGCTGCACTCCATATAATAAAGGATACCGAACTGGTACATACAGGAAATAAAGCTTTATTAAACAGATTGGACATAGAACTGAATAGAGAATTTGCCGGCTGTATAGGAGAAAAGGACAAAAAATGTAATGTGGATCGAGAAAGTATAGAATGGGAAAGCTGGCAGGACGTAGATGAATCCAGTGATCAGGGAGAAGATCAAGAAGGACTTGATTGGAGTAAATCCTATATGATTTGTACAAGACAGGGAGGAGTCATATACTTTGAAGATAATGGTCAGGAGGTTAAAAAAAGTCAGGAAAAATTACTGAAAGAGTATGAATACAGAAAGGAATTAAGAGATAAAGGGTTTCCTGATGGTTATATAAGATATCTTGAAGCTTTACATAAAGAGCATTCGTCGTGGGTATTTGAGCCAGTTATAACGAATGTGGATTACCAGGAGTTCTTGGCATATCAAGTTGATAATAAAATAAAATGCGCTCAAGACCCTAAATATCAGTCTAATGAGGTATTTCAGGTGGAATCTCAGTATATGGTTGCTACAGAAGATGCTGTTCGATATTTTTCGCATCCATATAGTTTACTTCAAATTCTTCCATATACAGAAAATCTAAATATACTTCAATTCTTAGATGGGAAACAAGAATTGCCCGAAGAATTGGTTGATGAAATAGTAGATTCCGTTCTAAGAGACTATGATCAAACTTTGATCGAAGCAGTAAAAAATAGTAATACGTGTGTAAATCCTGTGTTTATGGCATGTATTATTTTAGGAGAAGGAGGACCCAATGGAAAAAAATATAATGGGCAAAAGGTATATAATCTGTTCAATATGGGGGCAAATGGTGGTCTGGCTGACAGTTTAAAATATGCATATGATAAAACTTGGTTTACTGAAGAAGCCTGTATAAATGGAAGCGATGAAGTATTTCAAAGCTACTTGGACAGGGGGCAGGATACGTTATATTCTTTAGATTGGGATTATCAGGCATTTGTAGATAACAGGGAAGTAAAGCAGTATGCTACATTAGTCAATGATGCAGAAAATAAAGCAATTAATCTGCAGGTAAAAGACCATAACAGATTTGTTTTGGATTATGAACTGATTTTTAATATTCCTGTTTATGAAAATATTCCCGAATATAGTGATGAAGAGCCTGCATTCCCTGATCCTAATCATCTTTAATGTTAGTGATGGCGAGAGAATAAACTGTATTCAAATATCATGAAAAGAAGGCGATTCATTATGAGAAAAAAGCCACAACAAAATATACTCATATATAT
>CAMWMT010000169.1 GCA_947175375.1 uncultured Clostridiaceae bacterium
GTATCCAAGGTATGTGGCATCAACATGGTGCAGATTGCGACCGATATCATCACGCTGCCGTTTACGAACCATCCAAGTCCGGTGCCGGAGCTGAAGGAGAAGAAATTTGCCCATTATGGCGTGAAGGAAGCGGTATTCCCGTTCAATATGTTCCCAGAGGTGGACCCGATCCTCGGACCGGAAATGCGTTCCACCGGAGAGGTGCTGGGGCTTTCCGCAGATTTCGGAGATGCGTTCTACAAGGCGGAAGAGGCGACCAAGAACCAGATCCCGACGGAAGGCTGTGTGCTGATTTCCGTCAATGATCGCGATAAGCCGGAGCTGGTGGAAGTTGCGAAAGGCTTCTATGAGTGTGGATTTTCCATCATGGCGACCGGACGGACCTGCGATATGAGCGAGGCAGCGGGGATTCCGGCGCTGAAGGTGTGGAAGATCAACGAGGGGCGTCCCAATATCCTGGATAAGATCACCAACGGGAAGATCCAGCTGATCGTCAATACGCCGATTGGCAAGAAGGGCGCGGTGGATGACAGTTACATCCGCAAGGCTGCGGTGAAGAACAAGATTCCGTATATGACTACCATGGCTATGGCAAAAGCGACCGTGGAAGGGATTCGTTCCGCGAAGCGGGATGGGAAGCTGCCGGTGAAGTCGCTGCAGGAGTTCCATGCGGAGATTACGGATAAATAGAGTGCCGTAGAGTGACGCCGCCGGGAGGGAGCGGATGGCACTGGCAGGCCGCGGGCAACGCAGGTCTGAACTAAGCTCTGACTCCGACCAACGACGCTCGGGAGAGCCCTCGCGCCGGGTCTGCGGAAGAGCTGGATTTCATCCCTGCTAAAAGCGCCCTTAAAGGGCCTGCCAGTCGCCATCCGCTCCCTCCCGGCGGCTGTGCATCGACATGAGTAATATAATGATTTTAAATGTTAGCCGCTGTGGATGGGGAAGAGTTCCTGTTCATGGCGGTGTTTTTGCTCATTTTTGAGATCTTCTTTTTTAGAATTGTATGGCTGCGGAAAATATCTTATAATTACACTGAGATTGAAGCTGGAAAGGATGATATCAAACAGGAGATATGGGAATGGTAACAGGGGCAATTCTTGAAAAAGGGGAAATCGGATATACATATCTAAAAAAGCTGTTTCGTTTCATGGATAATTTTCAGAAAGATTATAATTGGCTTATAACAGGTTGCGAAGCATATCCTAAAAGGATGGGACACAGTATGCGTATTTTTCAATCGAAACATGGCGATTATGCATGGATAGACGGAGAAGAGCTGACGAACATTGTGAATCGAGATGATTTTCAATTGATATGGGGTGTACTATCTGGTTTTGATAAAAAGGTTTTGAAAATCGATATTTTAAAATAAGAGCACCAAAGAAAGCATCGTTCCAGGCGATGCAGGATTTCAGACAGAGTAGAGAAGGAGAGTATTCAATGAGCATCTTATTTAGCGAAAAGACGAAGACATTTCACCTGTATAATGAGAAGATCAGCTACATCATGACGGTCCTGCCTAATGGACATATGGGGCAGTTGTATTTTGGAAGGCGGGTTCACCACAAAGAGGACTTTTCTTATCTTCTGGAGCGGGTGAGCCATCCCATGACCGCCTGTGTGTTTGATGATGACGACAGTTTTTCCCTGGAGCATACGAGACAGGAGTACGGAGTATACGGAACGACGGATTTCCGGCATCCGGCAGTGGAAATCCTTCAGGAAAATGGTAGCAGGCTGTCGAATTTCGTCTATACAGGTCATGAGATGATGGCAGGAAAGCCGAAGCTTCCGGGGCTTCCGGCAACTTACACGGAGCAGCCGGAAGAGGCGGAGACGCTGGTGGTTCGTCTGAAGGATGAGCTGACCGGAATTGTACTGGAACTATTTTACACCATTTTCGCAGAAGGCGGGATTCTGACAAGAAGCGTAAGGTATACAAACGAAGGGAATGAAAGCGTGCAGATCACACGTGCCATGAGCCTGTGTCTGGATCTGCCGGATCATGAGTATGAGTGGCTGCAGTTTTCCGGCGCATGGGCGAGGGAACGGCATATGAAGGTACGCAGGCTGGAGTCCGGGATTCAGGCAGTGGACAGTATCCGGGGCAATTCGTCCCATGAACAAAATCCGTTCATCGTATTGAAACGTCCCACGGCAGATGAAGAACAGGGTGAGGTTATCGGATTCAGTCTTATCTACAGCGGCAATTTTCTGGCTCAGGCGCAGGTGGATGCATTTGATACGACGCGGGTGCTGCTGGGGATTCATCCCTTTGGTTTCAGCTGGAAGCTGGAGGCGAGGGCATCCTTCCAGACACCAGAGGCAGTCATGGTCTACAGTCATGAAGGGTTGGGGGATATGAGCCGTACTTTTCACCGGCTGTATCAGAGGCGTCTGGCAAGAGGATACTGGAGAGACAGGGAGCGTACGATCCTTAACAATAACTGGGAAGCGACCTATTTTGACTTCACAGAAGACCGTCTGGTGGAGATCGCGAAAAAGGCAAAGGACTGTGGTGTGGAATTGTTCGTATTAGATGACGGTTGGTTCGGAGCCCGGAGAAATGACCAGGCAGGACTGGGAGACTGGATCGCCAACAAAAAACTTCTGCCGGAAGGGATCGCAGGTCTGTCCGAGAAGATCGAAGCGTTGGGGATGGGATTCGGCCTGTGGTTTGAGCCGGAGATGACGAATCCGGATTCTGACCTGTATCGGACGCATCCGGACTGGATTCTGGAGACGCCGGGACGGCATGCTTCGTTGGGACGGCATCAGCATGCGCTGGATTTTTCCCGTCCGGAAGTGGTGGATTCTATTTATAAAATGATGGCAAAGATCCTGTCAGAGGCAAAGATCTCCTATATTAAATGGGATATGAACCGGAGCATCACGGAATGTTATTCTCGTGTTCTTCCTGCAGATCGGCAGGGTGAAGTGTTCCACCGGTATATTCTGGGAGTTTACGAGTTGTATGAGCGGCTGACCTCGGAATTCCCTCAGGTGCTGTTTGAGTCCTGTGCCAGTGGTGGCGGGCGGTTTGACCCAGGGCTTCTGTACTATGCGCCTCAGGGCTGGGCAAGTGATGACTCCGACGCGGTGGAGCGCCTGAAAATCCAGCATGGGACGTCCTTCTGCTATCCTATCAGCAGCATCGGAAGTCATGTTTCGGTATCCCCGAATCATCAGGTGTATCGGGAGACTCCGCTGCATACAAGAGCCAATGTGGCGTATTTTGGAACCTTTGGATATGAGCTGGATCTGAATAAGCTGACAGAGGCGGAGCAGGAGCAGGTTAAAGAGCAGATCTGCTTTATGAAAAAGTATCGGAAGCTGCTTCAGTTCGGAAGCTTCTACCGCCTGAGCAGTCCTTTTGATGGTGATGGAAATGTGAGCGCATGGATGACAGTCAGCGAGGACAGGCGGGAAGCGGTTCTTGGATGGTATCGGATTCTCAGTCATGCCAATAGGCCCTGTAGCAGACTTCGCCTGAGTGGCCTGGACGAAACGCTGTGCTATTGCATCACAGAGGATGGACAGGAACGTGAAGGCGTATATTACGGAGATGAGCTGATGAATGTCGGACTGGTTACTACAGAGGGCGCAGCGAAAGAGGTGGCACTTGGCGAAAAAGGCGGATGTGATTTTGATTCCAGAATCTTTGTGCTGAAAGCAGAAGGATGATGAGAAGATTTTTGAATGAAAGCAGGTACTTTGGAGGTGCAAAATGATTTTTGAATTAGAACAGAGAGAAAGAGCTGAAGCGTTATTTGAGGGATGGCAGGAAACGATCATATGGTCTTGCCTGCAGGGAGTGATGGGAAAGATCTATGCAGATGATCCGGATAATCCGGCTTCTGCCATGGCTTTGCTGGGTGATTTTTGTTTTCTGGCGGGCAAGCCGGACAGAGAGCTGGTTCTGTATGAACCAGGGCAGGAACGTCGGGATCTTCGGATCATGATCCCAAAGGGCAGAGACTGGGCAGAGTTGATCGAAGAATGCTATGGAGAAAAAGCCAGAAAATTTACGCGGTATGCCATCAAAAAGGAGCCGGAGGTATTTGACCGGGAGATGCTGCAGGCGGTGGTGGATGGACTGCCGGACGGGTATGCGCTTAAGATGATGGATGAAGCATTATTTCGGCGCTGCAGGGAGATTCCCTGGTGCTGTGATCTGGTATCGCAGTATGAGGACTATGATATGTATCAAAAGCTTGGATTGGGTACTGTGATTTTGAGAGATGGGGAACCTGTCTCAGGAGCATCTTCCTATTCCAGTTATCTGGGTGGAATTGAGATTGAGATCGATACCAGAGAAGACCATCGAAGAAAAGGACTTGCTTCCATATGCGGAGCAAAGCTGATCCTTGCCTGCCTGGAACGCGGCTGGTATCCAAGCTGGGATGCCCATAATCCTGGCTCGGTGGCACTGGCAGAGAAGCTGGGGTATCATCTGGATCATGAATATACGGCGTATGAAGTGATCCGGTAGAAGGAGAAGAGAAATCTATGTGCCAGTAGATTTCTCACATGCTGATGAGCAGGAAGATACAGGGAGGATCTATGAAAGAAAGGATCAAATACAAAATCGAAGAGCTGTTGTCCGGGGAATATTGTTGCACTACCGCACAATTGAATGAAAAAGGGATTATATATTCAGTAAAAAGCAGCGTGGAGAAGCCTTATGTTAAGGTCATGGCATACAGGAACTGCGTGGTGGTCTGTACATCAGAGAATATTCATGTAAAAATACGGGAGCTTCTGCAGGATAAGAGCCGGGATGAGATCTTTGAACTGCCGTATGTCTACGGGCAGACAATCCATTATGTTCCCGGAGAATATTGTGTGGGCGAAAGCCTGCGACCATCTGATTATGAGTATCGGTTTCTTTTTGGTGAAGATATCTCATCATTAAGAGGACTGACCGGTTTTGAGAATTCTCTGACGTTTGAGGAGGATGGTACGACTTCAGCGAAAGCGGTCTTTGTAGCGCTGGACGGTGGAAACGTGATCGGAGTGGCAGGAGCTGCGAAGTCATCGGTGGCCAATGTATGGGAAGTAGGTGTCGATGTCCGGGAAAAATACCGACAGGCAGGTTTAGGAACCTGCCTGGTCAACGGCCTGACAAAGGAACTGCTGGCGAAGGACATTGTTCCCTTTTATTCCGCTTCCGTGACCAATATCGGTTCTCAAATGGTGGCTCACAGATGCGGTTATCAGCCCATGTGGGTTGATACCTTTGGTACCGTGTTGGACGGGAGTTCGGTGTATCGTGATATCGTTGATGTTCTGGCAGATAGATTCTAAAACCTTCCGTTAAATTTTATGAAATGAATATGATCATCAAAAAGTGGTATTGTATAAATATAAAAATTTTGTCGGAAAGGAGGCGGGTCTATGATGCAGTTGGCGAAATCTTATGAATTGCATGAGAACCAAAAACATGCTGCAAATATTTTGTTGACAAAGCTTGATGAAGCCATTGATGATATGGAGCATGGAAGAGTACAGTCAATAGAGGAAGCGTGGGAAGAGATTGATTCGATTTAGGAGAATGGATGAAAACTCATAAGTACAAAGTTGTGATTGCCCTGAGTGATAAACAGGATATTGTACAAAAGAAAAAGTATATTCTTCAGCATTATAAATATCGGGAATATGCCGAAAATTTCTCACGTAAGATAAAAAAAGCAGTGAAAGAGCTTGAAACATTTCCAACAGGATACAGACATACAGGATTTCGTTATAAAGATTATGATATTTACATGAAATCTGAATATCGCTGTCTCCTGTTTTATACAATTGATGAAACTGAAAAGACAGTTACTGTGCTTCGGGTCCTGCAGGATGGTATGGACTGGCAATACATAATAAGACGGTGGATTCAGGAATATCCATAAAATCATTAGCGGACGGCGATATCACAAAAGATGCCGCCGTCTTTTCACAGATATTCATCTGGTCATTCAGAACTGGATGATCGTCCCCGCCTGCTCCAGGAAAGCAGCTTTTGCGTCATCCAGGTCCGCGATGACAGCGACGCCGTCCGGTTTTACGGATACGAAGGAAACGGCGGCCACGACGATTTTCTTTTTACTCATATGTTTTTCCTCGTTTCTTTTGTTTTCTTACCAGTAGATCCCTTCATAAGAATAAAAAACCTTCCAGTCAAAATCGTGATAATCAAAATCCTCTCCGAGTTCGAACAGCTCACCCTGAAGGATATAGT
>CAMWMT010000170.1 GCA_947175375.1 uncultured Clostridiaceae bacterium
TTTTAAGCCATTTAAGAAGACTTTGGTAAAATTTCAGATTTGCTCATTTATAGTTTTGTAGTATTTTCATATCACTAAATTTCTCTCTGTGTTTCCTGTCTGATCTTTTTACTGCATCAATCCCTGTGCATCAATATTCTCTTAATATCAGTTCCGTGATTCCCGGATTATCTCCGCCTGTAATACGGAGCACCTTCGGGTTCAGGCCATGTCCGATCTCCCGGTAAATACCGCGTTGAATATGGTTTCCACGATGAAACCCATGGATCACCTTGATTCGATAGGTACTGGCATTTGCTTTCTTTATCTCATTCTCTATTCTCGCAACGGCCTGTTCGACGGTCAGTCCATGAACATCCAGTTCGATGATCGGGGTCTGCAGCATGATCTTTCACTCCTCATAACGTATTTCTTTCTCAGATTCTTCTTTGCCCATATCGGCTCCTTTACAGAAACCATACGAGGGATTGTATCTGTCTTCATTATAAAAGTTTTCAAAGCATTGGGCAACTGTATTCTGCTTTCTGTAGAATATTTCTTATAATCATATATATGGGAATTCTGCCTGGATCCCGGCAGATCGTCAGATTCTACGGAAAAGACCTTCCCGCTAAAATAATCCATATGGCCACGACTCCCGGTTCTCAGCCCGTATCGCCTCTGCCGATACTTCAATGGTAAACAATTTCTCTGCAATCTCATTGTCCCAGTTCTCCGGTATGGTCACCTGCTCGCAGATCTGAACAATGCTTCCGGGAGTGACCGTCTCCTGATAGTAATAATATCCGTCTGCCCCGTCTATCCATCCATCGCAAAAACAAATCCCGTCGCACAGTTCCTGAATCCTTGCAAGACGCTCACTTTCCTCTTCTTTGCTTTCTTCCTGGGAACTCTCAAGTATCCCTCCGAACTCCAGCCGAACACGGATACACGCTTCCGGAGATGTCCCATCCAGGATAACTGCTGGTTTCCAGACCATGCTTTCCCCCGGAAAGAGTCCTGTCACCTGCTCCCTGGTCCCGGGCTCGTCCGAATGCAGAAGACGTAGTTCCAGTTGTATAGGTTCCGTGAAAACGGCACTGACTGTCTTTTGTTCTTTCCAAAAGCATATGACCGTCATCAAAATTCCTACAGTCAGCATACAACATCCAAGGATTCCGGCTGCAAGGATCTGCTTTCTTCTCATTCTTCCCATGCCTCCTCTTCCTGTTTCAAAAGCGCCCCATCCATCCAGGACAGAAGGCATACCATTACCACCAGCATGACGATTCCGGCTTTTCCCGCCATACTGGACAGATAACCGGCAAGATAACCCAGATATGGAATACAAAAAAACGGGACACCTTTCACCTGCTCAAAAGAGGTAGCAGTACCATCTTCCAGTTCATTGGCATCTCCTTTTGTGTAAATTTCTTCCCTGTCTATATCTATGTGCGTGATCCGGTGAGTGACCAGAGTCTCGCCGTCCGACAGATAAAAGGTAACTGGATTCCCCTCCGAAAGCCCGGAAGGGTCTGTCCCTCTGACATAGACCATACTGCCCTTCGGATACACCGGCTCCATGCTTCCGCTCTGCACGATCAGCGGATGAATCCCGAACAGCCCCGGCAGCACCAGAAGAATGGTCAGTATTGCAAGCGCTCCGCAAATTGCAAGCGCAGACCATTTACATAAATGTCTCATAATGATAATTCTCCTGATTTTTTCTATGCATAAACGGCACGAAAGGAATGGCTATAAAAACCATTCCTTACATATATATTCCCAAAATCAGGAAATTATGCATAAAAGCAGTAAAAATACTGGCTCCGCTGTCACCTCTCCCACCGGCCGCTGGCTCCGCAGGGAAGAACCAGACCATTCTCACTTACCGGAAGTCCCACTTCCTGTGCATCCACATGCCCTCCATAGCTCCCGAGCTCCGTTCCCAGCAGATAAGCAAGCACTGCCGGCTGCAGTCCGGTCGTATAAGAATTAATAAGAAAGAAAAGAGGCTGTTCGCTCAGAAGCTTCACGCACAGCTTCACCAGAGGATGGATGGCATCCTCAATCTTCCAAATCTCCCCTTTGGGGCCGCGCCCGTAAGAAGGGGGATCCATGATAATCGCATCATAATGGTTCCCTCTGCGGATCTCCCGTTCCACGAATTTCTGGCAGTCATCCACTAACCAGCGGATAGGAGCAGATTCCAACCCGGAGGATCTGGCATTTTCCTTTGCCCAGCCAACCATTCCTTTGGAGGCGTCCACATGCGTCACACTTGCACCTGCTGCCGCCGCTGCAAGCGTTGCTCCTCCGGTATAGGCAAATAGATTCAATACTTTTACGGGACGTCCTGCGTTCCGTATCTTTTCAGAGAACCAGTCCCAGTTCGCCGCCTGCTCCGGAAACAGCCCTGTATGCTTAAAGCTGAATGGTTTCAGGTTAAAGGTCAGGTTCAGACGGGGATAGGAGATGCTCCACTGCTGCGGCAGGTTGAAAAATTCCCATTCCCCGCCGCCTTTTGCACTCCTATGATAATGCCCGTTCATCTTTCGCCAGCCCTTATGCTCTCTCGGCGTGTCCCAAATCACCTGCGGGTCCGGGCGAACCAGAAGATACTTCCCCCACCGTTCTAACTTCTCACCCCGGGACGTGTCAATCACTTCATAATCTTTCCAGTTCTCTGCTATAAACATATGCTTTTGCCTTTCTTTTCAATTATAAACACGGACTGCCTCTGTCATTTTCCGGTTGTCTGACCATCATCTTTCTTCATATTATGATCCTTCCCGTCGCTGTAATAGGTAAACGTTCCTTCAGCCAGCAGAACTTCCTCCTCTGACCGGATCCGAACCCGAAGCAGCAAGATACGCTTTCCTGCTTTCAGGATCTCTGTCCTTGCTGTCAGGACTCCGGACGGGACATTTTTCATGTAATGAAACTCGCTGTTCAGCGTGACAGGGGAAGGAGCCAGTGTTCTTGCCATATATCCTGCCGCCGTATCCGCCATGGTATAGAGCAGACCGCCGTGGACCATTCCATATGGATTGAGGTGCTTCGGTTCCACCCTGACTCTTGCAAAACATCCACGTTCCTCCGGTATGATCTCAATACCGCAATGATCAATAAACCTGTTTTCCAGGCTCTTCTGCAGAGATGCATCCGACTGCAAAGCATCCTCCGATATCTCCGTCTCTTCTTCGCCTTCATACACCCATCGGGTGCCCGGACAGAGCTGTCCGGTCTCCAGAAAATGCCGGACGATCTTCGCTGCCAGTTCCATATCCTCCAGCGCCATCATCTTCGGAACCGGAGTCTGGCCTCCGATCTCCACCGGAGCCAGGATCTCCACAGTATCATAATCTGCATTATAGTAGGAATAACCGGCTTCTCCATCCCCTGTATCATAGAGTATCGCTGCCCAGCCTCCAGCAAACTCTCCCATCAGATAATGCCCTTCTCCCCATGGCTCCTGTGACAGCATGAAAGAATGAACCTTTCCATCTGTAATCGCCTTTACTAGCTGGTTTGTCATTGCCTCTTTTCCCTCTTCGCTCAGTTCCAGCCAGCAGTCTTCCTCTTCATGCTGAAAACTTCTCCAGGCGGGAGGTTCTTTTCCCGCAAAATCCACCCCGACACACCGAACCTCTGCATTTCCTTCATAGGAGAGATATACCGAACCGCCATCCACGATCTTCATATTCTCAAAATCTTCATCCTTATAAAAAGGTTCCGGAACCTCTACCTCTGGCGCTTCCGCTTTCTGCCGGAGCGCATCCAGAACCTCCGTATGAATCATCTGGCTTCGAGGCGGCAGATATACTTTTCTCAGTTCCGAAAGTCCCGCAAGCAGACTGCAATCTGAAAAGTTCGTGTGCTGCAGATCCAGCACCTGAAGCTTCTTACAACGGCTCAGGAAAGAGAAATCTTCTATCTCTATCTCCTGCAGACGGAGATACTGGAGATCCCGCATCTCTCCAATCATAGAGAAATCTCCCCGTTTCTCCACCAGCCAGGAGGGTGTCTCATAACCCTTCGTGCTCCTGGAACGGTTCACTTTCCAACGGTCCAACCTTGTAATCCGGGCAAAATCCTCCAGAGTCTGAGGACAGCCTTCCACATTGTTCTTGATCCATACCAGAAGCCTGGGATCGATCCCGTATCCCGGTTCTTTTTCTGCATTTCCTGAATCATTACTGTATCCTGGCTTTTCTTCTGCATTTCCCGGAAAGCAGATTCCTGTCGGCTTCCCTTTTATCATAAACTGTTCATCCATTTTGGTTCCTCCTTCTTCCCAAAGCTCCCGAATACGACACAGGTTGCCATAAAATTGTACATTTATTATATGAAATCGGGATTCCTCTGTCAATGTTGCCTAATTCTCTGCATGTCTATTTTTGTCAGATATTTTATAATTATTTCTTAAAATTTTGGAAAATTCAAAAGTTATATGTTGAATATTCACGCATATATTGGTATGATAGAGATAAGATCAACTGGTTATGATATGACCTGGAGAAAAGGGGGTTTTTATATGAGACTTGGATTTGTAGGCGCCGACCACGAGGTTACCGGAAGCTGCCACTATCTGGAGGCATGCGGAAAACATATTCTCATTGACTGCGGTATGGAGCAGGGAAAGGATGTCTACGTGAACCAGGACATTCCGGTTCCGGACAACCAGATCGATTTTGTTCTTTTGACCCATGCGCATATCGACCATTCCGGACGGCTACCAGTCTTGTTCAAGAATGGCTTTAAAGGAGAGATTGTCTCCACGTTCTCTACCAGCGACCTGTGCAACCTCATGCTGCGCGACAGTGCGCATATTCAGGAATTTGAGGCAGAGTGGCGTAACCGAAAGGCAAAGCGTTCCGGAGGCGAAGAATACGTGCCGCTCTATACGATGGACGATGCACTGGGAGCCATCAGTCTTTTTCACCCATGTGATTATGAACAAAAGATCGCTCTCTGCCCTGGCATTCTGGTACGATTTCGTTATGTGGGACATCTGCACGGCTCTGCTTCCATCGAAATCTGGATCGAAGAAGAAGGCGTCAGTAAAAAGATCGTATTTTCCGGAGACGTCGGCAATCCTAACCGACCGCTCATCAAGGATCCGCAATACACAGATACTGCAGACTATGTAGTCATGGAGTCCACCTATGGCAACCGCCTGCACAATGCGCCGCCAGACCATGTGAGTGAACTGGCAGCCGTGATCAGACAGACTCTGAGCCGGGGCGGCAATCTGGTCATCCCTGCTTTCGCTGTGGGACGCACCCAGGAGCTGCTTTATTTCATTCGCGAGATCAGGGAACGCAATCTGGTAGGCATGGATTTCCCGGTCTATGTGGACAGTCCGCTTGCTATTGAAGCAACTTCCATCTTCAGTAAAAATTTCCGGGCATGCTTTGATGACGAGGCTATGGCGCTGATCAACGCAGGCATCAATCCGATTCGTTTTAAGAATCTGCATTTGGCAGTCTCCAGTGACGAGTCGAAAGCCATCAACTTTGATGGGCAGCCAAAGGTCATCATCTCCGCTTCCGGCATGTGCGAAGCCGGCCGCATCAAGCACCACCTGAAACATAACCTGTGGCGTCCGGAGTGTACCATCCTTTTCGTGGGATTCCAGGCAGCCGGAACGCTTGGACGTTCAATCCTGGAGGGAGCTGAATATGTGAAACTCTTTGGTGAGACGATCGAGGTCAAGGCGGAGATCCGGAAGCTGGAGGGAATCAGCGGCCATGCGGATAAAGACGGCCTGATCAGATGGGTCAGGGCATTTTCCCCGGCTCCTCAGATGGTGTTCGTTGTTCACGGGGAAGATAATACCTGCGAAGAATTCACCAACTGTCTGAATGAGGAATATCAGATCCCGGCCTTTGCACCCTTCAGCGGGGCAATCTATGATCTGGCAGCGGATGTATGGATCAGGGAGGGCAGACCGGTTCTGGCAGTTAAAGAAAAACCGGCGGCAAAGCGCAAGTCCGATGTCTTCACCAGGCTGCTTGAGGCAGGAAAACGACTTATGCATGTCATCTACCGCAACGAAGGAGGCGCCAACAAGGACCTTACGAAATTTACCAATCAGATCAACTCGCTATGTGATAAATGGGACAGATAATATTAGCGACCCAGGGGGTGTTGCAAAATGCTCTTTGTCCGTGTGTTCAGCACTCGTATGGAATGGAGCGGACAGAAGACTGGCTTTGTCTGTCTCATTCG
>CAMWMT010000171.1 GCA_947175375.1 uncultured Clostridiaceae bacterium
GGCTTCATTGAATGCAGCAAAATCTCCCATATCCGCCAGAAAACAAGTCGTCTTTATTACCTTTTCAAAGCCAACGCCTGCTGCCTCCAGGATTGCGCCTACATTTTTACAGCTCTGCTCCGCCTGGGCGGTGATGCCTTCCGGGATATTTCCTGTGGCAGGGTCTACCGGGATCTGCCCGGATGTGTAGATAAAACCGTTGACTTCATAACCCTGAGAATATGGTCCGATTGCTCCCGGTGCCTTGTCTGTTGCAATTACTTTCATATGATACTCCTCCAAACTGTTGTTTTCCACAATTTTACTCTATCATCCGGATTTCTGCAAGGGAAACATCCTGGTGCCGTTCTGTCATTGAAATATCCGTTACCTTTCACTCCACATCCGTCCATTTTAGGTCTTCTTCCACACTGTCGAAAACGCAGTGGTTACTCAATCAGCGAATCTTTCCTACACCAATAATACAAAAAACCAACCATATCCGCCAAAAACCATCCGATTGGAACAGACCACCAGATGCCCACAACTCCGATCGCCGGGATCGACGACAGCAGATACGCCAGAACCACACGGGTACCAAGTGATATGACCGTCAGCACCACGGACATCCCCGGGCGCTCCACTGCCCGGTAAAAGCCATAGAGCAGGAACAGGCATCCGATCCCACAATAAAAAGAACCTTCAATATGAAGATACTGCACACCTGTTGCAAGAATCTGTGTTTCCTCCGGTTTTACAAAAAGCAGCATCAGAGGCTCTGCAAACAGGTAAACTCCCAGACTGATACAGATACAGAACAAAAAGGAACATGCAACCGCACTTTTGATTCCTGCCCGGATTCGTTCTTTCTCTCCTGCCCCATGATTCTGTGCTGTGAAAGTCGAAAATGCGTTGCCAAAATCCTGCACTGGCATATAGGCAAAGGAATCAATCTTGACTGCTGCCGCAAATGCTGCCATGACCACCGTCCCGAAGCTGTTGACCAATCCCTGTACCATCAGGATCCCCAGATTCATGACAGACTGCTGCAGACAGGTTAAAAAGGAAAATTGAGCTAGCTCCCAAAAGACCTGCCGCCTCAAATGAACACGTCCCGGAAAGATACGATAATCTGGAAAGAACACCCATGTGTAGATCAGAAGCCCGATTCCCGATACAAACTGAGATATAACCGTTGCCGCTGCCGCTCCGGCAACTCCCCACCGGAACCGGATGACAAATATCAGGTCCAGAACAATATTCAGAATCGCACAGATTCCCAGAAAGAAAAGCGGCGTGATCGAATTACCGACAGCCCGCAGAAGGGACGCAAAAAAGTTATACAGAAAAGTAGCAAAGATACCCATAAATATGATCCACAGATATTCCCGCATCATATCATAGATTTCTGCAGGCACTTTCAGAAAATGCAGAATCGGATCGATCAGAAAAAATACCGCCGTATTCAGAAGCACCGCCAGTACTGCGATCATCAAAAAAGAATGCAGGATGCTCTCCTGCAGGCCTTTCTCATTCTTTTCCCCACATCGTATGGAAAAAACTGCTCCACTTCCCATACAAAGCCCCAAAAGGATAGATGTCAGAAATGTCATCAGCGTATAGGCGGAACCAACCGCCGCCAGAGCATCTGCCCCTAGAAACTGTCCCACAATCAAGGTGTCTGCAATATTATAAAGCTGCTGCAGCAGATTTCCTAAAATCATGGGAAGCGCAAAAAGCAGCATGGTCTTTGTGATTGGCCCTGTGGTCAGATCCTTTTTTCGACTTAACATACTCATCTTCTGTCTCCTGTTTTATAACACAACCCGTTAATCTATATATCTGGTGTTTGAAAATTGCCAGAAAGTATGATAAACGGCACTTGGAATAGTGTTTTATGCGGGCAAGAATTTAGTGCCGTTTATATATACTCATGGACGAAAAGTTTTGCCAGCAATGAAATGTATAACGAGTGAGCAAGCCGTTATATATCATGAAAAATGACAAATGAATGTGCTCACGAGTATATATCGTGTAAACAGTATATTCTTTTTTAGAAATAAACACAATAAATAAATTATGGGCGCAAATTCCATTTTCAACATAAGAAGATTACGTTATAATCTATATATCTGGTGTTTGAAAATCTACACTTATGAAACACAGCTGTTCAATAAGATATATGACTGGAGAAGAAAATATCCATGAAAAAAATCTGTATTTTATTAGTAATGATAAGTCTACTACTGACCGGTTGTTTCGGAGAAACACTCGGGGACCGATTCGCATCCGGACTTTCCCAAATGCCTGCTTCTGAAACAGAACAGGAAGAAAAAGCTGATGTTTCCGCAGAAGCTGACTCCTGGGATGTTCCGGAAACCGACAGCTCGTCTAAAGTTCCGGATGAAATAACAGCGATATTGGATGAGATCGTCACACCATCCATGTCCGAATATGAGAAAGTCAAGGCGATCCATGACTATCTGATCATCCATGTGGATTATGATTATGACAATCTTGCCGCAGGAACGCTTCCGGATACTGCTTTTACAGCAGAAGGTGCACTTCTTCTGCATTCTGCGGTCTGTGAAGGATATGCAAAGGCATTTTCACTGCTCTGCGATCAAAGCGGCCTTGAGAATATACTTGTATACGGTACTGCTAATGATGGTACCGGCATCCAGAGTCATGCATGGAATCAGGTCCGCGTGGATGGAGAATGGTATAATATTGATGTGACATGGGATGACCCTCTGATGAATGGAGAACAGGCTACTGACGGTTCCAATCTGACCTATGATTATTTTCTGGTTCCTGATCTGACACTCCTTGGAAACCATACGGCCAAATCCGGATCAGAACTGCAGATCTGTACCTCTGATCGGTACCTGGAGGAAAACCGCTGGCTGACCATAGCCCCATACCTTCAGGAGCCCTGCACGTTTGCCACTACGGACGAGGAAGTGCAGGACGCCATTAATCAGTATTTCGACGACGGTATCCGCACCTTTCAGATCATCTGTGATGTGACTTACTGCAGTCCGGAAGGGCGGGCTGAGCTGATCCTAAACTACGTAAAAGCTACCATGGAGACCAGGATGGAATCCGGACAGATCTCCGTGGAAACAAAATACGGAATCGCAGATTATGCTATCATAGATGTAAGCATCACTCCTTAATGCCTGGGGGTATTACAAAATATAATCCTATCCGATTCATTCCATACAAGTGCTGAGCATACCGACAAAGAGTATTTTGCAACACTCCCACATACCACATCAGGATGCAGTAATATCTTTTTTATTCAAATACCAGATACCTGCTGCCGCAAACAACAGTAAAAACACGGCTGTACTAATGCCAAATCCCATAAGGTCTCCGACCATATCTGTATCCTTGTTAGCATTCATCCCCATCAACATCAGGGAGTAAGGCCAGAATAGCCCATATCCTCCATTACTGAGCAGAAAACCTATGATACTTCCCAAAAGAGCCAGGGCAATAGGAACTGCAAAGCTTCGGATAATCATGGCGAGCAGAAGCTGCAGTGCTGCGATTCCCATACCGCCGATACTTCCCCGAAGGAGCCAGATCAGAATCTCAAAGGGAGGCATCCCATGAAGCCCGGCGATTTTGCCCGCCGCATAAAATAATACCCATACCCACAACTGCAGAAATACAGTACACTCAAGAGCCAGGCACAGCTTTCCCAGAAACACCTCCCACACCGGAACCGGCATGGTCATGAGCTGGTTCCAGTTATGGTTCAGATGCTCTACCCGCCAGATATAGGCACAGTACAGACCGATCAGCGGACCATAGAAAAAGTTCGAGTAAAACAGGGAGCACTGTGTCCACAGAGAATACCATTCTGATTTCAAAAGTCCCAGGTTCTGAAGATAATTGCCTGTTCCCATGATGGTGGGAATCAGAGGAATGACCAGAAATACCAGCCACAGATGGGAATGTCTTAATTTTTTATGTTCCATTCTTACACAGGTCAGCAGCATCTTATCTTAAATCTCCTTTCTTAAAAACAGTTGTTTTCCGACCAGATAGCCCGCCAGCAAAAGCATCAGAACCAGACCCAGTACAGGAAACTGAAATGGCACATCATAAAAGGTACTGATCCTTGTCACTCTGTCCCAATCCTGTCCCATGAAACAGAGTTCTGAATAATATGCCCACAGAAACAGATATTTTAATGGGTGCCCACTGGGGAAGAACCAGGAAAACAGTCCCACAAAGGAACCAAACAGACCGGCTGCCAGAGGCAAGATCTGATTTTCATAAAAGAAAGACAGCACAGTCTGTAAAAGCAGGATCAGCATACTCACGGTATAGACCTGCAGCACAAAATATACATACCAGACCGGCTTTGCCGTCCCCGGAAACCCATACAGCCTGCCGGTCAGAAATATCTGCACTACCTGCAAAACCACGAAAACAGCCAGATACACTGCCCCTGTCAGAACCTTCATGTCAAACAGTCTGCCTTTCTTTTCCATGGTACACAAAAGCTTCAGCGTATCTCCTTTCACTTCCGCATCACAGAGACGGCTGCCCAGCATGGCAATCATCGTCGGCATCAGGATCGTGTCAATCAGCGGCAGATTCATAAAGAGCAGCTGATATCCGTCTTCCATCATCTCTGTGTCATTACGGGAAAGGATCCAGCATACCCAGAGTATGATCAGTCCGAAAAATGCCATGACAATCAATCCGATCTTCCGGTATCTTACCTTCATCCATTCCGTCTTCCATTCTCTCCACATCACAGGCTCACCTGCTTTCCGGTTAAGGTAAGGAAAATATCCTCCAGACTCTTCTGCTGCTCTGATACCCTTACAACCTGTGCTCCATGACCTGCCAGCAACGCTACCAGTTCTGCAACCTGTACCTTTTCCCGTTCTTCGAATACCAGCATCCCGTCAACCAGATCGCAGGTCTCTCCATGTTCTTCGAGAATCCGCATTGCTGCAGCCTGGTTCAGTACCTGAATGCGGATACTGCCTTTGGCCCTGTCATGGAGTTTTTTCAGGCTTCCCTGATAGATCAGCTTTCCTTTGTCAATGATCCCCACATCCGTTGCCATCTGGTCGATCTCACTGAGCAGATGACTGGATACCATAACCGTCATCCCGTAGTGTTTCGGCAGATCCGAGATCAGCTCCCGCATCTCCTGGATCCCCGCCGGGTCCAGACCGTTGGTCGGCTCATCCAGAAGAAGAAGCTTTGGTCTTCCCAGAAGCGCCGCCGCAAGACCCAGGCGCTGCTTCATGCCAAGGGAATATTCCCGCACCTTTTTCTTCTGCTGTCCTTCCAGACGTACGATGTGGAGCACTTCGTCGATCTCTTCCCGGGGAACCTGCTTCAGGGTCTGCACAATCTCCAGGTTCTCCCTGCCGTTCAGGTGCCCGTAATAGGAAGGCGCCTCGATCAGGGAACCTGTACGCTTCAGGACTTCGATGCGGTTTCTACTGTGGATCTCATTGCCGAACATCTGAATCTCTCCTGTCGTAGGCTTCACCAGACCGAGGAGCATCTTCATCGTCGTGGACTTCCCGGCTCCGTTTGGCCCCAGGAAGCCATATACGCATCCGGGGCGCACCTTCAGATTCAGATTTTTCACGGAATACTTCTCGCCGTATTTTTTGCTGAGTGTGTTTGTTTCAATCATGTACTTCATGTTTTTTGCCTCGTCTTTCTTTACCTTTCTTTGAAATCGCTGAAGGGAGGAATCTGCAGGTTGCTGTAGTTCTGTTGCAAAGGGGACGCCGCTGCGGGTAAGGGGATACCCCGGCAGACCAGGGCAACGCTCCGTCGAACTAACCTCTAACTTCGACCAGCGACGCTCGGGAGAGCCCTCGCGCCGGGTCTCCGTAAGAGGTGGATTTCGCCGGAGCTAAAAACGCCCTCAAAAGGCCTGCCGGGGCATCCCCTTACCCACAGCGGCTGGCTTCCGCAATAAATTCATACCATGTGCTTTTCGTTTTCACTGACTAATAACTGCCTGGTTGAGAACTTCAATGTAAAATAAAGCCGAAAATCCTGACACAGTATTGTATGTGGTCCTGGCGATGCACAGCCGTCAGGCGGAAGGGGAGGGAGTCTGACAGGCCTTTTAAGGGCGCTTTTAGCAGTGATGAGATCCACTTCTTACGGAGTCTTAGGCGCGACGGCTCTCCGGAGCGTCTTAGACTCCGTTAGAAGTTAGCTCAGCACTGCGTTG
>CAMWMT010000172.1 GCA_947175375.1 uncultured Clostridiaceae bacterium
AAGACGATCTGTCTGCGGTTTCCTGCGGACATGTCAGCAATGACCTTTCCGCTTTCTGCTTCTTTGATTACCGTTCCTTCCGGCACTTTCAGTATCACATCCTGCCCGCTCTTTCCATGGCAGTTTCTCTTTCCACCTTCCTGACCATCCTGCGCCGTATATTTGCGCCGATGCCGATAATCCGTCAGCGTATTAAGTCCCTCGTCTACTTCAAAGACCACGTCTCCGCCATCTCCACCGTCTCCGCCGTCCGGACCGCCGTTTGGCACATACAGCTCCCTGCGGAAGCTCACATGGCCGTCTCCACCCTTGCCGGAGCGGATCAATATTTTCGCTCTGTCTGCAAACATGTGTCCTTCTCCATTCCTGCTTTCATGATAAAAGAAGGCTTCAAATCTACCCGACTTGAAGCCCATGTTCATGCATTATTCATCATAACAGAACATTCGCAAAATGCGTCCTCTGTTATTTTGCCTCTGCTGGATACACAGATGCCTGCTTTTTATCTCTGCCTTTTCTCTCAAAACGCAGAACACCGTCTACCAGTGCGAACAATGTATCATCTCCGCCCCGTCCTACATTGACACCAGCATGGATCTTCGTTCCACGTTGTCTGTAAAGGATGTTACCAGCTTTTACAAACTGGCCGTCCGCTCTCTTGGCTCCAAGTCTCTTCGCCTCAGAATCTCTGCCGTTCTTGGTAGAACCAACACCTTTCTTGTGTGCGAACATCTGAAGGTTCATATTAAACATAGGTCTACACCTCCCTGAATTGCTTATATCAATACGTTAACAGTTTACCAGATTACTTGTTGATCTTCTCGATCTTAACAGCGGTGTACTGCTGTCTGTGACCGTTTTTCTTGTGATAACCGGTTTTTCTCTTGTACTTGTAAACGATGACTTTCTTTGCTTTGCCGTCACCGATCACAGATGCTTCCACGGTAGCGCCCTCGACTACCGGAGTACCCACGGTAAGAGCGTCGTCGCATACAGCAAGAACCTGATCGAACACATAGCTGGAACCAGCTTCTACGCCTAACTTCTCAACTTTGATCACATCGCCCTCGGATACTTTATACTGTTTACCACCTGTTGCAATAATCGCGTACATATGGCACCTCCTAAAACATTACTCGCTGGCTTCGGTGCTGCAAAAGTGCAGACTTATAACCTCACCACGCGGCATCTGTTATATCTTAGCATGGACACATTCCAGTGTCAAGCAAAATTTTCCTGAATTCAGGAGATTTTCCTGACGACTGGAAATACCGACTAATTGACTTCTTTGTTATTTGCAAGAATATTTTTCTTGCGTATTTTAAGCTTTTCCTTTTCTTTTTCATCCTGCTCTCTGTCGATCAATTCATCGACAAAAGATATCAGTGCGTTATATACTTCAAACTGCTGATCACTCATACCCATACTTTTACCACCTTTTCAATGTCTGTCATAACATGATTGATACTTGTTACTTTTTTCTATTATAATGAATAATCAAAGGAGTGTAAAGCCTTTTTACGTATTCTCCAGATTCCGAATATTGGTCTCATAATTTGTGAAAACAAAGATCCACCTTGCCTCCAGCCCATCTTCTTAATAATCTCCAGGTTCATCAGCTTTTTAAATTCCGAGCCATACACAATGATTCCGGCATATCCACATACGGACCATAATTGGGAATTACTTGAAAGCCCAGTTTTTTATACACAGCACAGGATTCAACCAATAACTCCCCGGTTTCAAGAATCATTCTTTTATATCCCAATTCCCTGGCCCATTCTATTAACAGAGAAACAAGTCGGCTTCCTATGCCCCGCCCCTGATATTCGGTATGCACAAACACACGCTTTAATTCCATATTTTCATCATCATATCTTCTTATAGCGCCACCACCGATCACCTTATCATCTTCATAAACAACAATCGCTTCTTTTATTTCATCCAGCTGATTGTATTTTTTGTATTTATCCCTTTTTATCTTCTTCCCAACACGCCTGTCCAGATCCATATCGAGAAGCCTGCAGTTTTCTATAAAATGCTTATCCTTGCCATCCGTCCTGTTAAAGTTCATTGCACATACCTCCGCAAATATCTTCTGTCCAGTTTTACATATTTGTATATAAACGTCACTAAATTCTTGCCTACACAGAACGTCGGTCCATGTGCCGTTTATCATACTTTTCTGGCAATTTTCAAACACCAGATATATAGGATGTCATTTTATTTTATATAACCACATCGTGATCGGCAGGAAGCCATATTGCTCAGCTTACTGACCCGGCATCCTTCTGTTTTTCAAAATATTCACATACCGTATCCAGTGTAAAACGAATATCCTCTTCCGTATGCGCGGTACAGAGGAACATCGCTTCAAATTGAGACGGAGCAATATAGATCCCATGTTCCAGCATATGCCGGAAATACCCGCAGAACATCTCCGTATCAGAAGTTTTCGCACTCTTGTAATCTGTCACCTTTTCCTGGGTAAAGAACATACAGCCAAGAGACCCTGTATAGTTCACCTGGCAGGGAAGCTTTCGCTCCTCGCATATGGACTTCATGCCCCCATAAAGCAGTTCTCCCATGTTCTGAAGCTGTCCATAGACTTCCGGATGTTCATTCAGATATGTGAGCTGTGCAAGTCCCGCCGCCATAGCCACGGGATTGCCACTCAAGGTTCCCGCCTGGTAGACGCTTCCTGATGGAGCGACCACTTCCATGATCTCACGTTTTCCGCCATAGGCTCCCACCGGCATGCCCCCGCCGATAATCTTGCCGTAAGTAGTCAGATCCGCCTGGATTCCGTAATATTCCTGCGCTCCTGCACGTGCCAGACGAAATCCGGTGATGACCTCATCAAAGATCAGCACGGTTTTGTTCTCTGTACAGAGGCTGCGCAGTCTCTCCAAAAATCCTTTTTCCGGAGGTACAACTCCCATGTTGGCGCCTACAGGCTCGATAATCACTGCCGCGATCTCACTGCCGCAGGCATCAAACAGCTTTTCCACACTGGAAATGTCATTATATTCCGCAAGCAGCGTATCCCTGGTACATCCCGCCGGGACACCGGAACTGTCCGGCACTCCTGCAGTCATAACGCCGGAACCGGCTTTCACAAGCATAGAGTCGCTATGCCCGTGATAACAGCCCTCAAACTTGACGATCTTATCTCTTCCTGTATACCCTCTTGCTGCACGGATCGCGCTCATCACTGCTTCCGTACCGGAATTTACCATACGCACCATCTCGATGGACGGCACCATGCTGCAGATCAGCCGCGCCATATCCACTTCCGCTTCCGTCGCCGCTCCAAAGCTCAACCCTTTCCTGCATGCTTCCACTACTTTTTCAAGAACCAGCGGATTCGCATGTCCAAGAATCATCGGTCCCCAGGAACCAATATAGTCAAGATAACGGTTCCCGTCCGCATCCGTCAGATATGCCCCTTCGGCAGAAGCAATAAACCTGGGCGTCATCCCTACAGACCCAAATGCCCGGACCGGCGAATTCACGCCGCCCGGAATCAATGTCACCGCCTCTTGAAACAGTTCTTCTGATCTTGTCATCACCCGATCCTCCCTTCATCCATAAAATACGCCAGCTCTTTTGCGTAATAGGTCATATAGATATCCACGCCTGCTCGATAGGCGCATGCTGCCATCTCACAGAGAATCGAGGCTTCATCCACATATCCAAGCTTTGCTGCCGCTTTCACCATGGCATATTCTCCACTGACGCTGTATGCCGCCATAGGCACATCAGTCGCATCCTTGATCTCACGCACCATATCCAGATAGGACATGGCTGGTTTTACCATGATGATATCCGCGCCTTCTTCAATATCCAGAAGCGCTTCCTTCATACCTTCCCGACGGTTATGATAATCCATCTGGTAACTCTTCCGATCTCCGAAGGCCGGCGCGCTGCCCGCCGCATCCCGGAACGGGCCATAAAATGCGGAAGCATATTTCACTGCATAAGACATGATCGGAATTGTTAAAAAGCCATTTTTATCAAGTCCTTCACGGATAGCGCTAATATGCCCGTCCATCATGTCAGACGGCGCCACCATATCTGCTCCAGCCTGCACCTGGGACACTGCGATCTGCGAAAGCTTTTCCAGCGTTAGGTCATTATCCACATATTCTCCTTTCAGGATGCCGCAGTGTCCGTGACTGGTGTACTCACACATGCATACATCCCCGATATAGAACAGATCCGGGACTTCCTTTTTTGCTTTTTCCAGTGCCTTTTGAATAATACCGTCACAGGCATATGCCCCGCTTCCGACCTCATCCTTATGATCCGGAATCCCGAACAGCATGATATTACCCACTCCGGCATCTGCCATCTCTGTCAGGATCTCCGGCATCCGATCCACGCTATAACGGAACTGTCCGGGCATGGTCGGAATCTCTTCTTTGATGTTCTCTCCCTCTTTTACAAACATGGGATACACAAGGGAACTCTTATCCATCCTTGTCTCACGTACCATCTTCCTCAGATTTGCTGTTGTCCGAAGCCTTCTCGGCCTGAATGTCATATCCATCTTCTTCTACCTCTTTCCTTATTTTGTCTGTCCACCTTTTCGCCAGGCGGTGGTCTTTTCCTCCGGCATTGATTCCAATCACCAGATCGTCTTTTACCGCGATTCCTGGAAAATGAAAATCACACCGAGTCTGGTCACTGCACACATTGACCAGGATCCCTTTCTCCCGGCATTCCTCATATATGCTGTTATTAACAGCAGGATCATCCGTCGCTGCAAGCACCATGAATGTATCCCTGGGAATGCTTCCCGGCTGAAAGACTTCTCTTTGAATCCGAAGCTTTTCCTCCAGAGCTGCTTTCTGAAGCTGTATGGAAAACTCCGGCGCATGTACTGTCAGGCACGGAGCAAACAACAAAAGCGTCTCCACTCTCCGGGTCGCGATCTTTCCTGCTCCATAAATATGAATCTCTTTACCTGCAATATCCAGAAACACCGGAAATTTCCTGTTCATCTTCCTTCCTCCACAAAAAACTTCTGCAGCTTTGGCTCTTCTCAGGCATATTATAAAATCTTTTGTATCTTTGGACAATAGAATTCTTCAAAATATTTCAAAAAACGATTGACAGAAGCAAGATTTCTGTATATAGTTAATTCGTTTAGTGTTATTAAACTTTTTGTTTATAATAAGCGGAGGACTTTTTATACATGAATATTGGACCAAAGATCAAAGAACTCCGTGTCATGAAAGGACTGACGCAGGAAGAACTGGCAGACCGCAGTGAGCTGTCCAAGGGATTCATCTCCCAGCTGGAACGCGATCTGACTTCCCCGTCCATTGCCACGCTGGTGGATATTCTCAACAGCCTCGGCACGAATCTGAAGGAATTCTTCAGTGATGATAACGATGAACAGATCGTCTTTCATGATGCAGATTACTGTGAAAAATACGATGCGGAACTGAAGAACAGGATTGAATGGATCATTCCCAATGCGCAGAAGAATGCCATGGAACCGATCCGGGTCACACTGGAACCGGGTGGTTCCACTTATCCGGATACCCCCCACGAAGGAGAAGAATTCGGTTATGTGCTTCAGGGGACTATCACGATCCATCTGGGCGGAAAGCTTTTTAAAGCCAAAAAAGGCGAATCCTTTTATTATATTCCTTCTGCCAGCCATTATATTACGGCCGGAGAGAAAAGCGGTGCTGTATTCCTGTGGATCAGTACCCCGCCCAACTTTTAACATATGACGAAACAGGAGGCCGGATCATGGGAAACAAACTGATCGAGCTGCAGCACATCACCAAGATCTATGACGGACATAAGGTTCTGGACGACCTGGACCTGTATTTTAATGAAAATAAATTTCTGACCCTTTTAGGTCCCAGCGGCTGTGGAAAAACGACAACGCTCCGAATCCTTGGAGGCTTTGAGACTCCGGATGAGGGACGAGTGATCTTTAACGGGGAGGATATCACTTCCCTTCCGCCTAACAAACGGCAATTAAATACGGTATTTCAGAAATACGCGCTCTTTACACATATGAATATTGCGGAAAATATCGCTTTTGGCCTGAAGATCAGCGGCAAAAGCAAAGCGTACATTGATGACAAGATCAAATATGCACTGAAGCTGGTCAATCTGGAAGGGTATGAAAAACGGATGCCGGATTCTTTAAGCGGCGGGCAGCAGAAG
>CAMWMT010000173.1 GCA_947175375.1 uncultured Clostridiaceae bacterium
CGAAGCGACGAAAGAAGCATTCGGTCTTTTGTCCGAAGAGACAGATGACACCATGGCCTGCTGCGTTCGTTTTTTGACTGAACTGCATACAGAATATACAAGCCCTGGATTTTTGGATCATGCAAAGAATGAATATACCCGTGTGTTTATTGGACCGGATAAGATGGTCGCGCCGCCCTGGGAGTCCGTGTACTGCAATAAACAGGGACTTTTATTTCAGGAAAGTACTCTGGAAGTCCGTAGCTTCTATCAGAAGTTTCATATGCTGCCGGAAGGTTATCCTCATGTGGCGGATGACAGCCTGGTCCTGGAACTGGATTTCATGTCACGATTGGCAGGGAAATGCCTGGAAGCTTTCCGGGTTGGAAATATAGATTCTGTGAAGTACTACTTAAACGGACAGAATGTCTTTCTGCAGGATCATCTGCTTATATGGGTTCCGAAGTTTCTGGAGAAGATGGCGAACGCTCCTTCTGAATATCTGTATCCGCAGATGTGTTTGGTTCTGAATGATTTCCTGAAGAGAGATAAGAAAATCATAG
Organism: uncultured Clostridiaceae bacterium; assembly: GCA_947175375.1. GTDB lineage: Bacteria > Bacillota > Clostridia > Lachnospirales > Lachnospiraceae > Hominiventricola. The sequence goes on from CAMWMT010000173.1 coordinate 543, forward strand.
AAGAGATTCTGGATGTAGTCAAAACGTCAGAAGGAAATAAAGAAATGTAACATTTTATAAACAAGTGTACCAATAAGCAACACTTTCCCCATTTTTGTTCAGTGCCCGATTTTTGATGATATGGTATAATGTCACCAAATATTTTGTAGAAAAAGAGGAGGTACACATTCATGAGCAAATGGTTTGACAAATTGGCAGAGATGCCAGTCAGCCGCCGCAATTTTTTAAAGGGAAGCGCTGCTGCTGTGGTTTCAGTTGCAGGCATATCCGTGGCAGAATGCCTGAAGGTGACTGAGGAAACACCGGCGGAAGAGACGGTTTCTGCGCCTGTCGAGGCACCTGTCGAGACACCTGTCGAAAGCGTTGAGGCGGAACACTCCCCTATCGTGGATCCGGAAGAAGGGGGCAAATGGGTTGCCGCTGCCTGCTGGCATAACTGCGGAGGCCGCTGTATGAACAAAGTAATGGTGAAAGAAGGCGTGGTGGTCCGCCAGAAAACAGATGATACCCATGAAGACTCCTTTGACTATCCGCAGCAGAGAGGATGCGTGCGCGGGAAAGTGCAGCAGCAGCAGTGCTTTGGCGCTGACCGTCTGAAATATCCGATGAAACGTAAAGGCTGGTCCCCTGAGAACCCCAACGGAGCGATGCGCGGTATTGACGAGTGGGAGCGCATCAGCTGGGATGAGGCCATCCAGTACATAGCTGACCAGTTCAAGACAATCAAAGAGAAATACGGCAATCAGGCATTCCTGACCGGAAGCTGGGGATCTTATACGGAATGTATTCCGCTCATGTATTACGGGGGGCATACTTCAGTTGCTGACTCTACTTCTTATGGTACGTTCCTGCTGAATACCGATACGACGATCGGCGTGAGCCGGAATGGTTTTGGCGCGAACAATGACCGCTATGATATGCTGAACGCGGACACGATCATATTCCTGTCCCTGAATCCGGCATGGTCCGCGCCGGGTACTCCGATGATGCACTACATCCGCGCGAAGGAAGCCGGTGTGAAATTCATCAGTATTGACCCGATGTATTCTGCTTCCGCACAGGCGCTGGATGCTGACTGGGTTCCGGTCCGTACCGGTACAGATACCGCTCTGCTTCTGGGCGTTGCCTATGAGATGCTCCGTCTGGATGAGGAAGAAGGCGATATCGTTGACTGGGATTTCCTGGATAAATATACCGTCGGTTTTGATGCAGACCATAAACCGGACAACTTAAAGAGTGATGTGAACTTCCGTGATTATCTGGAAGGAAAATATGATGACACGCCGAAGACGGCAGAATGGGCTTCCAAAATCTGCGGAGCTCCCGTAGAGCAGATCACAGAACTTGCAAGGGCTTTCGGAAAGAAGAATAATGTATGGTTCCTGCACAGCTTTGCCGCTGCCAGAAACGACGGCGCAGAGAACCTTCCCCAGATCGTCATGACCATCGGCGCCATGGGCGGTCATATGGGAAAACCGGGCAACTGTACGGCTCTTAGCTATACCCACAATTCCGCGAACGGCGGAGACCCGCTGGTAAAAGGCGGCGGTTCCGGCCTTCCTTACAAGGCGGACAATGGCGTAGACGGCATTATCCTGGGACCGCAGGTATGGGATGCTGTCCTGGAAGGAAAATACCGTATGATCGGTGACTACTATGGATATACCGCGGAAGGCCTGGGTGCAGGCCAGGACCGTACCTGCGATATCCACTGCATCTTAAATATGGATGAGCATGCTTATCTGCAGACAGGCCCCAATATGAAGAAGGGAATCGAAGCTCACAGAAAGGTTGACTTTGTGGTATCCAAGGCACAGTTCCTGAACACGCCTGCAAAATACTCCGATATCGTTCTTCCGGTCACGACATACTGGGAGCGTCCCGGCGGACTGGCTGCTTCGAACCGTGAATTCTTGTTCTGCTATTCCCAGGTTACGGAACCTCTGTTTGAGGCCAAGACAGACCAGGAGATCGACAGCCTGATCATGGAGGCGCTCGGCCTGGATCCGAAAGAGGCGTATCCGATCAGCGAGAAGCAGCAGTTCTTCAACCAGATTGCCGGCGCTACGGTAGTAAAAGAAGGCTCTGTCTCCGCAGGAGACGGCGCGGCGGCCGGATATGATCCTTATGGCAATCCATTGTCTGCCAGCATGGAGTATGAGACGCTTGTTACTATTACGGCAGAAGACATCGCAGAATGGGGCGTTGAAGGCGAACCGCAGGAAGGCCGGATCTCCTTACAGGAATTTATCGATAATGGTGGTTACCAGGTAGAGCGTTCGGAAGGCGACGCGTTCTGCGGACATCTGGGTTATGCTTCCTTTATCAATGATCCGGAGGCAAATCCTCTGGCAACTGTCAGCGGCAAATTTGAGATCACAAGCCAGGCAAAGGCAGACCTCTTCAATGGTTTTGGTCTGATCGACTGGGATTACAAACCGTATCCGGAATATATCGTACCGACCACCGGTTATGAGACGACCTTTAAGGATGGAGTGATCGACGGAGAAAAGGGCGAATATCCGTATCTGTTATATAACATCCATTATCTGCGTCGTTCTCATTCAACCTTTAATAACTGTCCGTGGCTGCGTGAGACCTGGCCGAACCCGGTATTCATTAACGCTTCCGACGCCAAGGAAAAGGGCATTCAGGACGGCGATACCGTATTGATCACGACAAAGAGCGGGCAGGCGCTTCGCAAGGCCTGCTGTATGGAATCTCTGATACCTGGTGAGGTAGCTATTCCTCATGGTGCGTGGGCCAATATCGATGAAAAGACAGGAATCGATCACGGCGGAGCCGATAACTATCTGTTAGGGAACGAGATGACTGGTTCCGGCATCACGCCTTACAATAACATTAACTGTAACTATGAAAAATACAGCGGTCCGGAGCTGGATGACGATGTCAACGTTGATACACGTATCATCGAGCTGTAGGGAAGGAGTGAAATGATATGGCATTAGGATTTTATTTTGATATGACCCGGTGTATTGGCTGCCGTGCCTGTCAGGTTGCCTGCAAAGATAAGAATAATCTGCCGATCGGCGTGATTCTTCGCAACGCCAAAACCTATGAGGTAGGAAGTTTTCCGAAAGTAAAAGCATTCAGTTACTCTGCTTCCTGCAACCACTGTGAGAATCCGGCCTGCGTGGGTGTGTGCCCGGTAGGGGCCATGTATAAGGCGGAAGACGGTACGGTCATTCATGATGATGAACTGTGCATCGGCTGCCAGGCCTGTGTAGCAGCCTGTCCTTACAGCGTGCCTCAGTATAATGAAGAGGCGGGAATCGTCAATAAATGCGACGCCTGCGCGTATCTGCGTGCAAAAGGCCAGAATCCGGCCTGCGTGGATGGCTGCCCGAACAGAGCTCTGGACTTCGGCGACCTGGATGAGCTGAAGGCAAAATACGGAAGCGATCTGGTATCAGATCTGCCTATCCTTCCTGATTCTTCTGCAACCGGTCCTAGTCTGCTGATCAAAGCCAGAGAATGCGCAGTATCCGGGGATGCGAAAGAGATTCCGCTGTAGAATACAGAGGGCGAAAGACCGGACAATGACAGAATATGATATTTGGCAACTATCTTTTTAATTATGCCGTCAAACAAGTGCTGGCTGAGAATCATCCAACAAAGGATTATGAGCATTGCCTCAACCGGCGTCAGGTGAAACATAAGTGTACCGTGTGCAGGGATATCTGTCCACGGAATGTGTATTCCGGAGTTGGCAGCCGCAACGCGGATTTTACAGACTGCAGGAACTGTAATCTGTGTGTGGCTGCCTGTCCGGCACGCTGTATCGCCTCGTCAGCGCTCAATGTTTCGGCATATCTGAAGCTTTTGAAAGTACCGGAAGAGTCGGTCTATATCGCGGTCAGGGATTATGAGGGAGATGCCCATCTAAGAGTGGATGATTTTGCCGCTCTGTCCTGGGAGTATCTGGCATGCCTGGCGCTTCGCAAAAACGTGGTTTTCTTAACAGCAGGCCAGCCGGTCGGGGAGTCTGGTGCGCAGGAGGTTTGGCAGGAGACCCTTGTACGTCTGGTGCTGTTTTTTGGAAAAGAAGAATACGGCAGACGTTTCTCGTTTTCTTCCCAGCTGGATTATACAAACGATCAGAAGATCGGGCGCAGGGATCTGTTCCGAAAGGCGAATGAAGAGCTAAGAAGCAAGGCATCCTCGTTCCTTCCGTCGGAAAGCCGGATGGATGGATTGCTGTATCGTTATCTGCTGAAGAGGATTATTGGGGAAGCGGACGCCAGTCGTTCTTTTGGCTGGATTCTTCCAATGATCTCACCTGAATGCAGGGGGTGCAACGTCTGCGGGAAGCTGTGTCCCCAGCAGGCGATCGTTGTGAGAAGGCAGGAAGAGCACTTTCAGGTAGTCTTTTTTCCTTTCCGCTGCAATAAGTGCGGGTTGTGCCAGAAAACCTGTATCCATCATGCGATTCCTGATTTCGGCCTGATTCATGTGGGCGACCTGCGGCCGATGATTTTATTTGACAGCCAAATGGATGAAAAAGAATAGAGACCCCATGGCTGCTGCCTGCTTTATGGCTGTAGCTGTGGGGTTTGCTCTTTGAATCTTGGCCTTACATAACGAAATATATTTACATAATTTTGTTTCATGATCTTGGACAGGACGAAGATTCCTTCTTCCAGGGAAAGATGTTCAGACTCTATCCAGGCATCGATGATTCCCATAAAAAAATTCCGAATGATCGCGAGGTAAAATTTTTGAGGAACTTTACCGTCTGTATCGTTAAGGATATGGATGTCCCGGCAGCGGTTCAGGACGATCTGGTCGGCAATGGATATGACAATATCGGAAGTCTCCGGGGTGACCAGTACGGAAATGGATTCGCGGTAATCCACCACTTTTCTTAAAAAAATTTCAACATCTTTTTGCAGCTGCTTTTCATCGAGGATATCGCAAGGAGAATCCTTCTCATACATAAAACAGCTAAACAGGTCGTCAAACATATCATAGACAATCGCAAAGAGGAGTTCGTCCTTGTTCTGATAATGGGCATAAAATGTCTTTCGGTTGATACAGGCGTCTTCAGCGATCATTGTTACTGTGATTGCCCCGTAAGGGACTGATTTCATTAATTTGATCATGGAATTGCGCATATCTCGTTCGGAACGGTATAACTTATGTCTGCCCAATGTTCTCTCCTCAGTTTACAGATGTGCTTTTCTGTGACAAATCTACATTAGAATGTTTTCTGCTATTTGTCAATAGAGATACCTAAGTTTAAAAGCTGTATTTTTCTGGTCTTTTTAAGAGAAGCATGATAAAATGTGCTCACGAGTATATGTGAGGAAAGAATCATGGAAGGAAAAGGAGAACTTATATGGGAAATGTAACGGTTGAACAGGCCGAAGAACTGATATTGAAACATACAAAAGTAATCACGGATACGGAAGAGAGGGAGATCTTAGATGCTTTAGAGCGTATCCTTTCGGAAGATATAGCTGCGGCATTCGATAATCCACCCTTTGACCGTTCTGCTATTGACGGATATGCATGCCTGGCCGAGTATGTGAAAGGCGCTTCCCGGGAGAATCCGGTCCTGCTTAAAGTGACCAGTGAGATCGATGCCGGACAGTATTCTGA
>CAMWMT010000174.1 GCA_947175375.1 uncultured Clostridiaceae bacterium
TGCTCCCGAAACAGGATCACAGACCAGATCAGGATCAGGATGTACAGGATTCCTTTTCGAAGATATGCCGTGGTAAGAGGAATCATCTCCAGAAGTATCTGCCACATGATCGCAAAAACCCCCAGGCACCCGACTGCCAACACATAAAAAATGATAAATTCTTTTGAAAGTGTCTCATACGTCCCTGCATATTTGATAAACACAGAGCTTAAACTCTGAATGACCAGAGACAGGGACAAAAGAATCAATACCTTCGACCGACTGGCTTTTTTCTCCTCTGTCATAACAGTCCCTCTCTCTCTTCCTTATATGGATGTACATTATAAGTTGCCCGGATCACATACTGAGGTTCCCGGTTCATACCCAGGAACATTCTTCCCAGATACTCTCCGATCATCCCAAGAAACATGAAATTCAGGCCGAAGAAAAAGAAGATGGCACACATAATGGACGGCCAGCCCATGGATAAAGTAGGATCTATAAATTTCCGGACCACGACTGCCAGTGCCGCCAGAAGTCCAACTCCGGCAAAGAAAAATCCCGCGATCGATGCCACTCTTAAAGGAATCACAGAAAAACCGATGATGCTGGACCAGAGACGGATCAACTGTCCCAGCGTATAACCGGATTCTCCAACTTCCCTGTCAAAGTGCTGAACCGGCACACTGGCGATATTCTGTGTACACCGCATAAAAAGTCCCAGCAGATAAGTATAGCTTCCTGTATATTCGATCGCATAATCCCGAACAAATTTCCGGACTACAAAATAACTGGAAGTCCGTACATCCTTTGGTTTTTTGATCATCAGGTTCACAGTCAGGTCATTGAACCTGCTTCCCAGATTACGGAACCAGTTATGCTTCTTCTCCGGATAATAACCATATACCAGATCATATCCCTGATCCAACGCTTCAAAAAGCTTTGGAAGCTGAGAAGGATGTGTCTGCCCGTCATCATCCATACCAATGATCACATCTCCGTCCGCATGCCGAAGCGCTGCCATCAATGCATTGTGCTGTCCCGAATTCGACGCCAGATCAATGACTTTCACATCCTTATGCGCCTCTGCCATCTCCTTTAATTTCGCAATGGTCTTTCCCCCATCCGGAGAACAGTCATTGACCAGAACGAATTCCACGTCTCCTCTGTTCAGCTTCTTTATCTCTTCCCTTGTCAGATCCACCACATGTTCGATCGTCTGATCGGACTTATAGCAGGGAATAATCACGGAATAAAGCATCTCATTCCTCTTTTCTGAAAAAAATAAAAATCTGTGACTGTCTAATCATCTATCAAACTTCTGAACAACGATCTGTCACAATATAATACCCAAGCCTTGTGGAGCTGTCCGTCACATTTCCAAGATTAGACAGATCAATTTCACTGATCCGGTAGATTTTTTCCGGATGCTCCTTTTCAAACACACGCATCCTTTCCACATCTTCTTCTGTAAATAAAAATCGGATCTCAGCTTTTCCAGGTTCTGTCTTCTTAACCAGCTTCGGCTCTTTTCCACAGGCCACATCGATCACCATTTCCATGAAATCGTAACCTGTAGACAACGGCACCAGATCAGAGCCGATGCAGTCTCCTCCCATCCGGGAACCGATCTCTATAATCCGAACCTTTCCGTCCGGTGTGATCTTAAATTCTCCATGAGAAGCTCCGTCTGTGATCTTTAATGCATCCAGCCCTTTTTTCATCACATAGTGAACTTTATACAGCATCTCTTCTGACAGATCACAGGGCTGTACATGCCCGGTCTCAATAAAATGAGGAGCACCGGTCGTATATTTCTTCGTCACTGCTAGATTTGTATGCTTTCCCTTATAAGAGATTGTCTCATAACTGTATTCTTCGCCTTCAATATACTCTTCTACAATCGCCTCTTTTGAAAACGACTGATCAACTGCATTTTTAATTGCCTGTTCCAGATCATTAAAATCCATAACCTTCGTAATCGCACGGCTCCCGGAACGGTCCGTAGGTTTCACAATAACTGGAAGGTTCATACCAAACAGATATGGTTCGATTCGGTCCACTCTGTAAAATCTTGGCGTCGCAATATGAGCCTGCGTAAATGCCTCTCTCATGGCATATTTATTCGTAGACAACCGGATACATTCCTCACTGTTGCAGGGAAGACCCAATCCTTCTGCCACTCTGGTTACGGTAATATTTGCCAGATCAGAAGCAATCGAAGCAACCGCATCTGGTCTGATCTCTCTGCATTTCTCCAGTATCTGTTCTATCTCCACAATACTGATCGGGTAAAAAAAGTCTGCTGTCCGTTCTCCTACAGATCCATCCTTCCATGCAAATACATGAGTCTCAAAACCCATCTCCTTTGCCTTCAGAATCAACTGATTCTGAAAATCGTTTGCTCCGATAATAACGATCTTCTTCATGACGTGCCCTTCATCTTTCTACTGGTAAAATTCCGAAACCTTCTCTGCAATATACCGAACCTGCTCTTCTTTCAGTCCATAGAACATGGGAAGCCTTGCAAGACGTTCACTTTCTTTCGTCGTATAGACATCCTCCCCATGGAATCTTCCAAACCTTTCTCCGGCCGGTGCACTATGAAGAGGAATATAGTGGAATACCGCCTGTATCCCGTTTTCTTTCAAAAATGAGATCAATGCGCTTCTCTCCTGAAGATCTTTTGCCTTTATATAAAACATATGTGCATTATGTGTACAATCCTCCGGAAGATATGGAAGAACAATCTTTCCTTTCTCCTCCAATGGCTTTAACAACTCATAATACAGATTCCAGCTTCTCATCCGATCTTCAAATATCTCATCTGCCGCATCCAACTGCGCCATCAGATAGGCCGCGTTCATATCTCCCGGCAGATAGGAAGAACCTGCATCCACCCAGGTGTATTTATCGATCTGTCCACGGAAGAATTTTGCACGATTTGTACCCTTCTCCCTGATGATCTCCGCACGCTCCACATTTTTCTCATCCTGGATCAGAAGTGCTCCACCTTCACCCATACTGTAATTCTTCGTCTCATGGAAAGAGAGACATCCATAATCTCCGATGGTTCCAAGTGCTTTTCCTTTATAAGTACTGAGAATCCCCTGTGCTGCATCCTCAATAACTGTCAAATGATATTTTTCTGCAATCTTCATGATCGTATCCATTTCACAGGATACGCCTGCATAGTGAACCGGAACAATGGCTTTTGTACGCTCTGTAATCGCATCTTCGATCTTCGTTTCATCTATATTCATCGTATCCGGGCGGATATCCACAAATACTGGAACTGCTCCCCTAAGTACAAAAGCGTCCGCCGTGGATACAAACGTATAGGAAGGCATGATGACTTCATCACCCTCCCTGATATCTGCCAGAAGCGCTGCCAGTTCCGTTGCATGGGTGCAGGAAGTTGTCAGAAGCGCTTTTTTCGTTCCTGTCCTTTTCTCCAGCCATTCATTGCATCGAAGTGTAAAAGGCCCGTCTCCGCAGATCTTATGGTTTTTTGCGGCAGCCTCCTCCACATATTTCATCTCGGTTCCCACATAGGGAGGTACATTAAAATCAATCATCATTCTCCTCTTTTCTATCGGCGTGAAAATACGATTCCATGCCTCATAGCACTGAATTCATAGTCCATATTTATAAAATAATATGCAAATTCTGTCTCCAGAATACTTTCATCATACTCATAACAGTAGACAACCGTCGGAAGCTTTTCTTTATGTATCTCATAATAGACAGGAATCAACGGATCTGTCTCCAGAGTCTCCCAGGTGGAATATGCTGCACATTCCGCCTCTGTATTCAGATACATCCAGGGAGCAATCCCGACCACAAATAATTTATCTTCTGAAGAGAGCGCAAGCTCCTCCATATCCAGAAGCACTTCATGATAAGTCTTTTCATTTTCTACGGAGGTATGGATCCCCTTTAATGGTCCTTCCGTTATCTCCTGACTCAGCAGAGGAAGATGCTCATCTCCCCATACATATACGATTCTCTGGTAAATGCATGCCAAAAACTGAACTGCAAAAAGAACCATTACAAGAGAAAACAGCCATCGGATTCCACCCTGTTCCTCTACCGCTTTATACAGGAACAAAAAAGACACACTGGCAGCGATCATATAAGAAGCGGATACCGTAAGGATTCCCGGATTCGTGGCAAAATGTGCCAGCAGCGTATACAAAAGTCCTGAAAGATACCAGCAGAAAAACAGCCTGTAATCCTTTTTCTCTGATACCAGAAAAGCAATCAGACCCGGGAATGCCAGAGGAACCAGCATATAATTGATTCCCACCATCTCCCAGAAAAACCCATAATAGACAATGTACGGAACCGTTGTCACACAGACGATAAGCAAATAAACCGACGGAGCAATCTTCTTTTTCCTGTCTACAGCCCACAGAACAAATAATACACCTGTCACATAGACCAGTATCTTATAATAGCGATGAATGCGTATAAAGTATTTGGCAAATTTTTCCCAGAAAGATACCTGTCTCTCTGCATCCATAACGATATAAGTGATGCATTCTAGTATCTCATTCAGACTTGCCCTGGAAAATATAAAGATTACAAACAGGACAAAGATCATAAACGCGCCCAGACAGGTATACAGATAATTCCGAAGCTTTAATATCTCAGGAATCCGATTCCAGCTTCGAATCCCATAAAAAAAGGCTCCTACACAGATCACACCATAAAGGACAAATAATACAATCGCATAAGGATTGGATAAAACCGCTCCTGCCGTAAAGATACCAGCCAGCAGAAAGTCATAAAATCTCAGTTCTTTTGGATACGAAAGTGTAACAACAGTAAGCAATACAAAACCAAAAGCAAGTGTATTATAGGACATGGCATTGATATTGTAAGGCGTTGTCACAAAATAATAAAGTGATGGAAACAATCGAATCCATCCAAACCTCTTCATCCTGCAGAAACAGTATCCGGATACCAGCACCTGAAATATCAGATAGAGCATCCGAAAAACAATCACGATCCCTTCGTTTGAATCCAAAAAAAATCGTACCAGACAATACAAAGGATAAGTAATAAATGAAAATAATTCTACATTATTCCACTCATCCACCAACATCGCGTCCCCTTGAAAAAACCGGTACACGGTGCTGATATAAAAAATCTCATCGTTTTTATTAAATCCGTAAAACTGTCTACAGAAAAATACGGCAAACAGCAGGAGAAGCACTCCTGCAAAAATCCACGTCTCGATTGTGAATCTTTTCTTTTTGCCTGCCATTACCAATTCTCCATGGATTATATAACAATTATCTGCTTTTTGCAAACTTTCTTAAACATTTAATCTTTTAAAATATGCTTTTCATCCGTTTCCAAAAAATCAACAATCCTCCAGTTGAGAAAGCACATCCTGTATTACTTTTACACAGCCATCAATGCCAAGAAGCCCACTATTCAAGCACAGATCATAGTTGTCAGCCAGACCCCAATCCAGATCTGTATAATATTTATAATGATTATAACGAGCTTTATCTTTCTTCTTCAAAATAGAAGCAGCATCCTTCTCAGGAATTCCATAATATTTGACTGCCCGTTCCAACTTACTCTTTTCATCCGCAACGATAAATACATGCAGACAATCTTCCCTGTCCCGAAGAACATAGTCTGCACATCTTCCTACGATCACACAAGGTTCTTTTTCTGCCAGCTCCTTAATGATCCGATTCTGAATAAAATAAATCTCATCCTGCAGAGACATACCATTACCAGTAAACACGTTATTGGCATAAGTAAGGCTGCTAGCAATATTAAAGAGCAGGCTTCCTGTGATCCTTTCTCCCTTTTCTTCCACAAACTCCAGAGCAAAACCACTTTCTTTTGCCACCATATCCATCAGTTTTTCATCATAACAAGGAATATTCAAAGCTTTCGCAAGCTTCTCGCCGATATATCTACCGCCACTTCCGTTCTGCCTGCCGATCGTTATAATTCTTTTTTTCATATGAATTCCTCCTCTGATTCAGGGTTATAGTTTATTTTACCCCATTTTTACAGATTTGTCACCTTTTCTTTCTATCATAAAGGTATTCTGACACAAAAAAACACCGTCGCATATAACAACGGTGTTTTCATGAGGCATCGGGGATTCGAACCCCGGACAACTTGATTAAAAGTCAAGTGCTCTACCGACT
>CAMWMT010000175.1 GCA_947175375.1 uncultured Clostridiaceae bacterium
AAAGGATTTCGGCTCCTCTTCTGCGCTTCTTCATAACATTCCATCCGCGGTTCGTGTTTATAATGATCCTTCTGTATCCGCGGATGGACGATCAGTTCCTCCATCGGATATTTGTTAAAAATATCCAGAAGCCGCCCAAACTCTTCCGGGTTTCTTTCCCCACCCGGGTCTTCACGGACAGCTTCACGTCCAGCACGCCGAAGATCTCCTCCAGAAAATGATCCAGTTCCTCCGGCAATGCTAAAAATCCGGATCCTCTATGACGGGAGGCCACTGTCTTCGACGGACAGCCCAGATTCAGATTGATCTCCCCGTATCCGAAACGCTGCAAGGCACGCGCCACCCGGATAAATGCCTCCGCCCGGTTCGTCAGAATCTGCGGCACCGCATGGATTCCCTCGTTGTGCTCCGGCAGGATCTCCTGCAGCTCCCGCGTCTTAAAATCCCGCTTCTCGGGAGCCTCCAGAAAGGGAATAAAATATTTATCCAACGCACCGTAAACTTCCGCGTGAGCTTTCCGGTACACCCAGGTCGTGACGCCCTCCATAGGCGCAAGATAAAACTGCATCGGTCTGCCGCTCTCCTTTCTTTCCCCGTCGGATACTGGTGGAATTACCTCATATGTTTAAAATAATCTTCCAGAATCCGCTTGATATAATAATACCGTCTTGCGTAGGAATTCTCCACCCGGATCAGTTCAAAGCCATGGGTGTGGCAGATCCGCTTCTTCTCTTCATCCCGTTCCCGGACCGCCTCATCCGTGCTGTGTTCCTTTCCGTCCAGCTCGATGGCGAGAATCGGGTATTCTGTTCCGCCCCGCTCCTTTTCAAAGATCACAAAATCAAACCTCCCACTGTAGAACAGATACGATTTTGCAATATTTTCCTGAAAAACTTGAGCGATCGCCACTTCCTTTTTCACGGTACACTTCTTCTGAGTATTCAGCACATTATCCAGGGCATGGTTCAGGCTCTCCAGAAAATCCGCCTCCGTCTTCGTGCTGTAGGGCTTGATTCCCAGCGCCCGGGACTGGACCGGATCCGCAGTCACCTGACAGTTCCCGTTGCTGCGCACATATTCCGCCAGCTCGTACATGTCATCCGTCCCTTCCTGCTGATGGAGCCGATTCAGATTTTTCAGGCTGGAGAACATGACCAGCTGCTCTCTGGCCCGGGAGGTCGCCACGTTGATCAGTTCTCTGTTGTTTTTTAACCAGTTGTATGTTTTATCCGAAGTCTGGTCTGTCAATGCTGTGGAAAACAGGATGATATCCTTCTCGTCCCCCTGGAACGCATGTACTGTCCCGCAGGACACTCCGTCAACATGATTTTTCTTCAGAAGTTCCTCGATATACTCCTTCTGATTGGCAAATGGCGTGATGATCCCGATGGACTGATCTGGATGTTTCTGAACAAATTCCAGGATCTCGTGCGCCTCCCGGGGCGCTGTATTCCGTTCATCCGCCCGGCTGTCCTGCACGTCCACAAAAGTCAGCGGCCTGTCCGATCTTACCGGGCTGTCAATACAGAGCCTGTTGTTGTAATATTTCTTATTATTAAACTCGATGATCTTTCTGCTGCACCGGTAATGATGCCGCAGGAGCAGTTCATCGCTGACTGCGTCATTGGCAAGGAAAGCCTTATAGATGGAATTTTTGATATAATCGTATTCGTCAGGGATCAGGTAACGCTGCTTCAAAATTTCATTGTCCCGGGCATCCAGAAGGATCACCGGATTCAGCTGCTGCGGATCGCCCACCAGCATCAGCTTCCGGCCCCGCAGAATCGGTACCAAAGAGACTGCCATGTTGCACTGGCTGGCTTCATCCATAATGACCATGTCAAAATGTGTCTCAGGACCGCCCAGTTTGTACGCGGAGATGCAGGTGGTGGCGATCACCGGAAAGATCCTCAAAAACGATTTCATATTTCCGGGACGGAGCAGATAATCGTCAAAACATTTCCTCCTCTCCTCCCGGTCTTCAATCTCAAGGATATTCCGAAGCTCCTCATATTTTGGCTCACCCAGCCTCTTCCAGTACCGGATCGACGTAAAATACAGCCAGGTCATGAACTTCTGCTCATCGTCCTGAAGGAGCGCCAGCGCCTGCTGATCGTCTACTTCGCCAATCTTCTCTAGCTCCGACCAGACTCCCGGAAGCTGCCGTCCTACCAGATCCGTGTAAAAAGCCAGATGACGGTTGCTCTTTGACATACTCTCTATGGCATCCTTCTGCCACTGCAGATGAAGCCGCTTCTCGTGGCGCTCCAGCAGAAGGCTCAGCTGCTTCATGGAACGGATCCGCTCTTCATGATTTTTCTCCAGTGTATTCTCAAAGACACGAACGTTCCGGATCCGTGCATAAGTATCCCGGACATAGTCCAGCGCCTCGTCCACCATTTTGGCATTGCCCAGGCGAAGGACTGGAAAAGGAATCCTCCTGTGCCCCTGATAACGGATGGACTGCAGGCTCTTCACTACGGAATCAATGGGATGATTGTTGTAGGAGGCCAAAAGCACGGTGTGATCATTAAAAAAAGCCGTGATGATCGTATTGACAATCGTATAGCTCTTGCCAGTTCCTGGCGGTCCCTGGATGTAAGCCACCGGATATTTCATGGCACTGTGGATCGCCAGCAGTTGATCCAGATTTGCCTGCTTTTTCAGGAGTACGATGGGATAATCCTTCCGCCTCCGGTTGTGAGATACCACTTTTCCGAAAAATGCCTTCACCGGGTCTGTGACTTCTCCCGCCTCGAACATTTTCGTGACCGCCTCGTATTCCCGTTCCAGATCCACCCTCGGGTCTGAGGCAAGGGCGATGACATACGGACGGTCATCCACACGGTTCACCCGGCGGTTCTGCGCTGTGATATGGTTCTTCACTTCCTCCATATGAGCTTCCAGATCATCCAGAAGCCACAGGTCCTCCCCGGGCAGAAACCTTCGGATGCTCTGCCTCTCTCCGTCCACAGTAAATTCCCGGCAGATGGTCAGATCCGCCGCCGGCTTCAGCACCCGCCGCTCCACATCCAGGAAAAGCCTCCGGTATGCCAGCACATACAGACGGTCTCTGTTCTTTACCTTTCCGGGCATGACGATGCTCATAACATTCATACACAACTGCTTCAGCCGATAATTTTTCCTGAGATCCTGACCAGCTTCTTCCTGAAACTGACGTACGATCTCCCCAAACTGTGCGTCGTTCAGATAATACTCCCCGCTCTCCAGATGATCCCCGTCCAGATGCCGAACCAGCGTGTAATCGGTCTGATACGGCTCCGTGTCCAGACGGTTACAGTCCACCAGATAGTTCAGCACCTTCAAATTGGCCGTCGTACCGAAGACGGTCTCATACCGCTCCGGATACTTGTCGATGAATTCCACCAACTTCTGATTGATCTCACACCAGGAACCCTCAATGACAAAGGATGAAACGATGGAATCGATCCGAATATACGGCAGCGGCATGATGGTATGCTGATATACATGAAAACCGGACGCCTCGATGGTCCTGCGTTTCGGGTCGATCCAGCGGACAGCGATCCAGTAACGAGTTAGCTCTTTCTTCTGATTCTGGTATTCAATGCTCAGCCATTTTCCCTCATGGACGGCTTTAAAAAGATCATGAGAAATGTGGGACATGACCGTATTCCTCCCCCTGTGCCAGCTTCTTCATAAACTCAGCCGCTCCCTCCAGATCCAGTACATCCTCCATCAGTTCCTTATACCGCAGCTCTTCCGGCAGAAGCTCAAAGTATTTTCCTTCCAAGCGCTCCTTCTTCAGCAGATATGCCCGGTTGATCCGGCATCCCTTTTCCAGGATAAGGTCATTATACCGCCGGAAGCCCTGCTCCGTCATGGAATAGATGCGGATGCCATACAGAAAGCCCCGCAGCTGGACCCGGTCGCAGGTCATTCCATTGGAATTCCAGATATAGTACAGGGTGCGGATCGTGTCGCTGCCGAGAATCGGAAAGACCAGCAGATTATCCGTCCCCGGCTCCTTAGCCAGCAGCTTCAAGAGCCCTCTGCGCTTTGCAGCCATGCGCAGTTCCTCCAGGATACCGGCGGCCTCCTCGTCCAGATACGGATAAGCCTCTTCGGATGCCAGCACCTGATGAATCTTCTCCATGGTCCTTCGATCTGTATAGAGGGCTCCCTTTCCTCCAAAATGGATATCCGCCTTCGCTGTCCCTGGCTCCACATCAATCCGCTTGTGCTTCGTGTCACAGCCCTGCACCGCCCAGGTCCTGCCCGCCAGGAAAAAGCTGTCACCCGCCTTATAAGCCCGTTCCACGGTCCCGATCTCCTGCTCGTTCCACCGAACACTGAAGGTCTCTTCCGACTCGAAGACCGCATAAAAATCCATGCTGTCGCAGAGCCGCTCCCCCCTATACGAGAACCCCACCGCGCCGTCCTCATACACCATGATCAGATCTTTTTCGATCATGCAGCCGAGCACCTGCCGTAATTCCTCCTGCGAGATATAGCGGAAGATCGATAGTTCAAGAAGCTCTGCCGCCAGCCTGGGAGGATACAGGCAGCCCTTTTCACAGAGGATGGACAAGGTCTCATGGATCAGAAGATTCATCGGACAACGAGAAAGTTTCGGCGCCTCCAGGTATTTTTCCCGGAAATACAGCTCGATCATGGCAATGGTCCGCACGAGGCTGAAGTCCAGATTTTCCAGCATCCCGCCCTCAGCTTCAAAATACCGCAGATGAAATGCGATGCTGGACTTCAAGGTCTTCCTGCCGCTTCGCCCCACCCGCTGCACCATGCTGGAAATACGAAGAGGCTGCGCTGCCTGGATCACTTCGTCCAGGTCTCCAATGTCGATGCCCAACTCCAGCGTCAGCGTCGTCCCGGTCAGAACCGAACCTTCGCTCCGCTTCATCTGCATCTCCGCCTCCTCCCGGAGTTCTCTGGAAATGCTCCCGTGATGGATATAATAACAGTCCGGAAGCCCGGCCCTAAGGGCAAGCCGCCGAACCTGCGCCACCAGGATCTCGCACTCCCGTCTGGAATTGGTAAAAAGAAGTGTGCGCTTTCCTATGGACTGCTCCAGGATCTTCTTCCCATAAGCCACCGGATAATCCGTTCCCCCGATTCGTGTGGCAGTCACAGAGATCAGATACTGACGCCTTTCCTCCTGATAATCAATGACTGATGCCTTTCTGGCGCTTCCCGCTTTCAGGAAAGCAAGTGCCTGCCTGCTGTCTCCAATGGTAGCGGACAGGCCCAGGCGGACCGGTTCTCTCCCGATGATCCGCTGGATCCGCTGCAGCAGCGCCAGAAGCTGCAGCCCCCTCTGATTTCCCATAAAATAATGGATTTCGTCAATGACGACATACTGCATGCCGGAAAACAAGATCCGCACATTTTCCGGGTGGCGGCACAGCATGGCCTCCAGCGATTCCGGCGTGGTCTGCAGGATACCTCTCGGCGTATAAAGAAGTTTTTCTTTCCTGGAGACCGCCGCGTCTCCGTGCCATTTTGTGATCGTCAGGCCGGTGCCTGCCAACATCTCCTCAATCCGGTAAAACTGATCGTTGATCAGTGCTTTCAGCGGACTAATGTACAGAATCCCCACGCTGTCCACCGGATGCTCATAGATGTCGGTCAGCGCCGGCATCAGCGCCGCCTCGGTCTTTCCCATGGCGGTCCCGGCGGTGAAAAGCAGATTTCTCTCCTTCTTCTGCACCTCCCCGATGGCGCGGATCTGCATGGAACTTAAGTGCTCCCAGCCTTTATCATAGATATAATCCTGAATAAAATCCGCAAGCTGCTCATAGGCCTCCTGTTCGGTCATCCTTGTCATAAAGTAAATCCTTCGTATTTTCCGCCTGCTGCCGGCGTCTCCACATCCTCTGCCCCGATCATGGAGCTACTCATGCGGATTCCTTTCTGACCGTTCAGGAAATCCTCCATTCGGTCATCCGGACGCACGGTGCTCTTCAGATCCAGGATCGTCAGAAAATCCCGGATAAATTCCCGTGGTGTCAGATGATTCGCCGCAGCGATCCGACGGTATTCGTAATCCACAAACCGGATCCGCTCCTCCTCGGAGAAATATTCCTCCTGTTCATGAAGCAGCGCAGGCCTTCGCTCCAGCCGCTCAAGAAACGAGACAAATTCAACCGTCGTCGGCATAGCCA
>CAMWMT010000176.1 GCA_947175375.1 uncultured Clostridiaceae bacterium
TTATGCCCCGCGAACAGAAATACCTCCCAGCCGAAGTACAGTGTCGCACAATAGCCATGGAGTTCTGGGCCAGTCTGGAGCACAAGCGGAAATATAAGAAAAATGTAGATGATTCAGATGAGATTGTAGGGCAACTGAAGGTCTGCTCCGATGCTATAGAAAAGCTGGACTACCAGATGCAGGAGATCAGAAACCGGATTGACCGGTCAAAAATGTAAGACAGGGAGGGCAGATACAGATGTTGATTCGTGGAGATCAGGCAGAATTAAAAAATATATTGCAGGAGAGAAAGGCATGTTCCGTCCTACTGGTATGCGGGAACTCTTTCCGGCAGCAGGGACTTTACAGACAGATTTGTGATGGAGTAAATGCGTCAGGAGCAAAACTGACAGAATTTTCGGACTTTGAACCGAATCCAAAATACGAATCGGTGGTGAAGGGCGTGGAGCTCTTCCTGAAAAATCAATGTGATTTTATCATCGCCGCAGGCGGCGGGAGCGCAATGGATGTGGCAAAATGCATCAAGCTGTTCTGGAACATGGATGTAGACTGCAATTACCTGAAGCAGGAGATCACAGAGAACAAAATCCCGATTCTGGCGATTCCGATGACAGCAGGAACCGGGAGCGAAGCTACACGTTTTGCCATTATCTATTATGAAGGAAACAAGCAGTCAGTCGCGCATCCGAGCTGTATTCCGGAATATGTGCTGCTGGATGCATCCCTTCTTAGGACGCTTCCGGAATACCAGAAAAAGGCGACAATGCTGGATGCTCTGTGTCATGCAGTAGAATCCTTCTGGTGCGTAAATGCGACCGATGAAAGCAAAGTACATGCGGCAGAGGCGATCAGAGAGATCATGAAATATCAGACCTCTTATCTTAATAATGAAAAGGCAGGAAATGAGGGTATGCTCAAAACTGCCAATACAGCCGGAAAAGCAATCAATATCACTCAGACAACTGCAGGACATGCCATGTGTTACAAGCTGACCAGTATCTATGGGCTGGCACATGGACACGCAGCAGCGCTCTGTGTGGCGGTAGTGTGGCCTTATGTGGCATCACATACCAGTGACTGTATCGATCCAAGGGGAGAAGCATATCTTAAGAAGACCCTGGAGGAGCTTGCCCATGCAATGGGATGCAGTACCATAGAAGATTCCATAAAAAAATATCAGGAAATGCTGGCGGGACTTTCTCTGGCTGTCCCGGAACTGAAGGATGAAAAGGAACTGGATATGCTGAAGAAATCTGTCAATCCTGACAGACTTAAAAATAATCCGGTTCTGCTGACAGAGGAGAATTTGGAAGAACTATACAGACAGATTTTCAGGAAAAACTGAAGAATCATATAAAACGGCACCGAGTTCCTGCTCTCATGGAGCATTGATCCAGGTGCCGTTTATCATACTTTTCTGTCAATTCTCAATTACCAGATATATACATAAACGATCTCAGCATATTTCCACACTACAGAATCTGTAAAAAACCTCTTTACAAAAGAACATTTGTTCGATATAATGAATAGAAAAAATGTTCTGAAGGAGGAGGCTATGAATTACCATATCGAACAGCAGATGAATCTGTCGCAGAAGCTGGAGATTCTGGCTGACGCGGCAAAATATGATGTGGCATGTACCTCCAGCGGAGTGGATAGGAAGAACTCTGGAAAGGGGATCGGCAATTGCATCACTCCGGGGATCTGTCACAGCTTTAGCGCAGACGGCAGGTGCATCTCTCTTTTGAAGATTTTGTTTACAAATGAATGTATTTTTGACTGCAGGTACTGCATCAACCGCAGGAGCAACGACGTGCCCCGTGCCTCCTTTACTCCGCAGGAAGTATGCGACCTGACCATTGAATTTTACCGGAGGAATTACATCGAAGGACTGTTTTTGAGCTCTGGTATTCTCGGCAGTCCGGATATGACGATGGATCTTCTGTATCAGACGCTGTATAAGCTGCGGACAGAGTATCATTTTCAGGGATACATCCATGTGAAGGCGATTCCCGGGGCAGATCCGGAGCTGATCGCGAGGACGGGATATCTGGCAGATCGCATGAGCGTCAATCTGGAACTTCCTACCGCAGAAGGCCTAAACGCGTTGGCGCCCCAGAAGAAGCGGCCGAAACTGCTGGCGCCGATCCGGCAGGTGAGGCAGATGCGGATGCAGAACAAAAATGAACTGGCGCTTTACCGCCACGCGCCGAAGTTCGTTCCGGCGGGACAGTCTACCCAGATGATCATTGGCGCGACAGGAGAGAGCGACTGGCAGATCATGAAGGTGGCAGAGCACATGTATAAAAAATATGAGATGAAACGAGTCTTTTACTCGGCTTTTCTCCGGGTTAATGATGACAGCCTTCTGCCGGTGCTTCCCGGCGGTCCGCCCCTTCTTCGGGAACATCGGCTGTATCAGGCGGACTGGCTGCTTCGGTATTACGGATTTGGAACGGACGAGCTTTTATCGGAGGAAAAGCCGGATTTTAACCTGCTTCTGGATCCCAAATGTGACTGGGCGCTGCGGCATCTGGAACAGTTTCCGATCGAGGTTATGCGGGCAGACTATCATACGCTGCTTCGGGTTCCGGGCATCGGCTACCGGGCTGCCAGTCGCATCGTTAAAGCCCGGAGACTTGGAACTCTGGATTATGCGAACCTGAAGAAGATGGGGGTTGTACTGAAAAGAGCCATCTTCTTTATCACTTGCGGCGGGAAGCAGATGTATCCGGTGAAGCTGGAGGAAGATTATATCCTTCGGAACATTCTGGACGGAAAGGAGAGGCTGCGGCCGGGGGCGGGAGAGCAGCCGGTGTATGAGCAGCTGTCATTGTTTGATGATCCGCGTTTTTCAGTGTGAAGATACGTTGACTGGTATTCTGACCGGAGTCTATGACGCATGGGACAGCCGGCTGGGGCATGAGCATGTGCGGCTTGAGACCGGAGCGTATGAGGATATGGAACTGTTCTGTGAATATGTACAGGTGCCGCCCGACCTGGACAAGGCAGGGAAGGTGCTGCGTACCATACGCACCCGGCTGGGAGAGGAAGCATACGAGATGATCGCTTACGCATCTGCCTGTCCTCATACCCGAAAGGCAGATGCCATTTACCGGATGATTGTTCTGGGACTGCGCCTGCCAGACGGAAGAGAGATCAGCCGGATGCTGACACAGCCGGACGTGCAGCTGGTATTTGAACTCCGGCGGAAGGCATGGCATATTGCGCATCGGTATATGGGATTCGTGAGATTTCAGGAACTGGGAAATGGGGTGCTGTTTTCGAAGATCGACGCAGAGGTAGATGTGCTGGCTCTGATTGCGCCGCACTTTGCGGACAGGCTTCCACTGGAGAACTGGATGATCTACGACAGACGCCGTCAGAAAGCGGCAGTCCATCCGGCACAGAAGGGATGGGTGATTCTGGAGGAAGTGGAAGAGAAGGTCCTCTCAGAGTTCGAGAATTCTGAAAAGGAAACATATTATGACGGACTCTGGAAGGTATTCCACCGGGCAGTCGGGATTGCGTCCCGGTCGAATGAAAGGCTGCAGATGTCCTTCCTTCCGAAAAAATTCCGGCATTTTATGAATGAATTTGCTGATTCCAGGGAGTCATAAAAAAATGTTTGAAAATCTTAATTTTTGTAAAAACTGTCAAAAAGAAAAAGGGATAAAAAGGTTTGAAAATGAAAAGGATGTAAAGAATCCACAGAGGTTCTTTTTCTGAATCGGTTTATTATATAAAAATAAAAAGGGGTAATATACAGGGGATTATGCATATTATACAGAAATTCGTAGTAAGAATCCGGGAATCCCGATTTGACAGATGGCAAAAGATGATTATAATGAATAACAACATAACGTGTTGAACAGGCACAGTTATTGTTATTTCAATCAGCCAGTTTCAATGTTTTGTACCCTATAAATACCCCCTTTAAAGACAGTTCCTTTTTGGAACTGTCTTTTTCCATGTACAAGCAGGAAAGGCACATGTTATAATACATATATCCGGCGTTTGAAAAGTGCCGAAAAAGTATGATGAACGGCATATGGAGCGGCGCTATATGAGGGCAGGAGTATAGTGCCATTTATATGGAGGGAAAGGAACAGCTATGGGACAGACAGTGCTTCGTATATCGGTCCGTAATCTGGTGGAATTTCTGCTCCGGAGCGGAGATCTGGATAACCGGTACGGCGGGCGCCGGGAGACAGAGGCGATGCAGGCGGGGAGCAGGCTGCATCGGAAGATACAGGGACGTATGGGTTCCGGATATCAGGCGGAAGTGAGCCTAAAGTACCAGGTGGAGCTGGGAGAGTTGTGTGTCAGTATAGAAGGACGCGCGGACGGCATATGGGAAGAGGAAGGAATCGTGACGATCGATGAGATCAAGGGAACTTATCGGGATATTGCCCGGATGGAAGAAGCGGTTCCGGTTCATTTGGCACAGGCTCTGTGTTATGCGTGGATCTATGCAGAGCAGAATCATCTGGAAGCGGTACGCACCCGAATGATCTATGTGGATCTGGATACGGAAGAGATGCGGTATTTTACGGCGGATCACAGTTACGAGGAACTGTCAGAATGGTTTGCCGAACTGATGAAAGAGTACGAGAAATGGGTGAGTTTTGAATATCAGTGGAAAGAAAGAAGAAGGCAGTCGCTTCAGAAGGTCTCTTTTCCTTATGAATACCGGGCAGGGCAGAGAGAACTGATCGTGAGTGTGTATCGGACGATGCTGCGAAAAAAGAGGCTTTTTATTCAGGCGCCTACAGGAGTCGGAAAGACACTGGCCGTACTGTTTCCATCCCTGAAAGCGATGGGGGAAGGAATCAGTGACAAGATCTTTTACCTTACTGCGCGGACGATCACAAGGACAGTGGCAAAGGACGCGCTGGACCTTCTACGGGAGCAGGAAATCTGTGTAAAATCCATTGTTCTTACCGCAAAGGAAAAACTGTGTATCTGTGAGGAGACGGAGTGTAATCCGGATTACTGTCCTTACGCAAAGGGCCATTTTGACCGTATTAATGAAGCAGTCTATGACCTGTGGACCAGAGGTCCAGATTCTCTGACGCGGGAAGTGATCCTCGCCCAGGCGAACAGGTACCGTGTTTGCCCTTTTGAGCTGAATCTGGACCTATCCTTGTGGGTGGACGTACTGATTTGTGATTATAATTATGTTTTTGATCCCAATGTATATCTGAAGCGTTTTTTTGGAGAGAATATAAAAGGAGAATATCTGTTTCTGGTGGATGAGGCTCATAATCTGGTGGAGAGAGGGCGGAGCATGTACAGCGCGGAGCTTGTGAAGGAAGATTTTCTTGAGATCCGCCGTATGGTCCGGGGAAAAAGCAGCGCGCTCACACAGGCACTGGAACGGTGCAACCGTCATCTGCTTACCCTGAAAAGAGAATGTGAGGGGGGATTTCAGAGACTTTCCCAGGCAGGCGGCTTTACCGTTCACCTGATGCATCTGGCCTCAGAGATGGAGAAGTATCTGGAAAACCCCGTAGCGGAGGATCTGCGGAAAAAGATCACTGATTTTTATTTTGAGATACGGAATTTCCTGAGTATCAGTGAACGGGTGGATGAGAACTATGAGATCTATACGGAACTGGACAGGGAAGGAAGATTTCGGATCCATCTATATTGTGTTCGTCCGGCAGTCAACCTTCGCCTGTGTCTGGACAAAGGAGTGAGTACGATTTTCTTTTCCGCGACTCTTTTGCCGGTGAACTATTATAAGGACCTTTTGACCGGGGATATGGAGGATTATGCAGTCTATGCACGTTCTCCGTTTGATACGGAAAAACGCCTTCTTCTAGTGGGAGTGGATGTAAGCAGCCGTTATACCAGGAGAGGTGAGGAGGAATATAGGAGAATGGCAGAGTATATCTGCCAGGCCACGCAGAGTCATAAAGGAAACTATCTGGTGTTTTTCCCGTCCTATCAGATGCTGGAAGAAGTATATAAGAGGTGCCTGGGACAGGCGAACCTGCTGTGTATTCGGCAGGATTCCGGCATGGATGAAGAGGAGCGAGAAGAGTTTCTGAGACAGTTTGAAGGGGAACGAAAGGAGAGCATGGCAGCTTTCTGCGTCATGGGAGGTATTTTTTCAGAAGGAATCGACCTGACCAGCGACCGGTTGAT
>CAMWMT010000177.1 GCA_947175375.1 uncultured Clostridiaceae bacterium
CGCCGTAACTACCGCTACGGGCGGCTCCATTGTGGCGATCTCCGGCATCTCTGACCTGCATATCGGAGATACCCTCTGCTCCCCGGAAGCGCCGAATGCAATCCCCTTCCAGAAGATCTCTGAGCCGACCATTGCCATGCAGTTCAATGTTAATGACAGCCCGCTGGCAGGCACAGAAGGTAAATATGTCACTTCCCGCCATCTGCGCGACCGTTTGTTCCGGGAACTGAATACGGATGTGAGCCTCCGAGTGGAGGAAACAGAGAATACAGACAGCTTCAAGGTATCCGGCCGCGGAGAACTGCATCTGTCCGTCCTGATCGAGAATATGCGCCGGGAGGGCTACGAATTCTCTGTGAGCAAGGCGGAAGTTCTCTATCATTATGATGAAAAAGGGAAAAGGCAGGAGCCGATGGAACTTGCCTATGTGGATGTAGATGATGAGTATGCCGGCAACGTGATCCAGAAGCTGGGGGAACGCAAGGGCGAGCTTCTGAACATGCACACCACAGGCACCGGTTCCACCCGTCTGGAATTTTCCATTCCTTCCAGGGGACTCATCGGTTACCGAGGTGAATTCATGACCGACACCAAGGGAACCGGCGTGCTGAACACCATTTTCAATGGGTATGAGCCTTACAAAGGCGATATCCAGTACCGGAAGCAGGGGTCTCTAATCGCCTTCGAGTCCGGTGAATCCATCACTTATGGGCTATTCAATGCCCAGGAGCGCGGTACTTTGTTCATCGGACCAGGAGTGAAGGTCTATGCGGGCATGGTGGTAGGACAAACCGGCAAAGCCGAAGACATCGAGTTTAATGTCTGCAAGACCAAGAAACTGACGAATACCCGTTCCTCCAGTGCAGATGAGGCCCTGAAGCTGACGCCGCCCAGAGTCCTGAGCCTGGAACAGTGTCTGGAATTCATTGATACGGATGAGCTTCTGGAAATTACGCCAAAGAGCCTCCGGATCCGCAAGAAGATCCTTGATCCTACTCTGCGCAAAAGGGCTGCCATGCGCAAAGAATCAATATAAAAATATCATCTGGAAATTCGGTTCGAAACAGAACCTAACGGAATACTTTGATTATCATAGCATACAACAGGATGAAATGCAACGAAAAAGGAGCGAATGAGTATGAAAAAGACTTTGTACTTGATGAGACATGGACAGACACTGTTTAACCTTCAGCACAAGATCCAAGGGTGGTGCGATTCCCCGCTGACAGAACTTGGTCAAAAGCAGGCTGCAGTTGCAGGACAGTATTTCAAAGATCATCATATTACCTTTGACCATGCCTATTCCTCTACCTCAGAGAGAGCCTCTGATACACTGGAGATCGTTACAGATTCCCATATGCCTTATACACGGCTGAAAGGGCTGAAAGAATGGAATTTCGGAGCTTTTGAAGGAAAAGATGAATGTCTAAACCCTGCTCTTCCTTATGGGGATTTCTTCTGCCAGTTCGGCGGAGAATCTGATCTGGATGTTCAGAAGCGGATCTCAGATACACTTTTGAACATTATGCGAAAAGATGGCCATCAGAGCGTACTCGCCGTTTCCCATGGAGGCGCATGCGCGCAGTTTATGCTGGCCTGGCTCCATACAAGCAGGATTTCTCAGGTAAGAGGCATCGGCAACTGTGCCATCTTCATCTATGAATTTGAAGATGACACTTTTACACTCACAGAATATGTGAAGCATGATTTCAGTCAGCTGGAACTGTGAGCAGCGTGTAACAAACTGCTCATAGTTTTCCAACCCTACTGAACTACCGGCAGATGTCGCGTCTCAGTCCCACCAGAAGTACCAGACCTTAGAGTTTTCAAGCCCTGCTGCCAGCTCTGAAAGCCTGTAAGTTCTTGTTCCCTGATCTATCCGGTCATGGCAGAAAGCATAATGTTCTGTCGCTGCCTCCAGACTATTCACACCATTCAAACCCTGCGGTGCACAGAATTCAATCACATCATGCGTAAAGACCGCCGGAAACGCGCCATATTTTTCATACCAGTATTTGCACACAGCGATCATCTCTTCCGGTCCGGGGCAGTCGTTCCAGCCGCCCATTGGCAGATATCCGATGATTTCCCATGGATTCTTGATGGGAAATTTCAGAAGCAGTGTATCCGCCTCCAGCGTACCGTCAGCAAAGGAACAGTATCCGATAAAATGATGCAGTTCCTCTCCTTCTGTCTCTTCCCCTATGAAGTCTCTCCACTCTTCTTTATGAGTCTCCTGGAATTGCTTTATGGGTCCCATCAGAATCTCTTCACCATTATCACCGCAGCCGGCGATGATCTGGTCTCTGTCATAACCATCCTGTTCAACGATGCCCAGCCATTCCACCACATATTCATCCACCAGAAGCACTGCTGGCCAAAAGCCGCTTGTCCTGCCTTCTTTCAATGTCTCCATATAAGCCTGCTCCACCAGCTGCGGGTCTGTGCCGGCTTCAAATACTTTGTATTCACAGCCAAAGCTCTCTGCAATCTGTTTTGTTGTTGGATTCATTTTATAACCCCCCTTTTCTTTTCCAAAAGCAAATATCTGATAAAATGGTCCAGATCTGCTTCCGCATCTTTTGTAACGAACACTTTATAGACCATATTTCTCCCTCATATCAGAAATCATATCCTCCGCACTCCGGTATTCTCCCTGATCTGCACTCTTTCTGGAACGCTCCAGCTTTATATATAACTGGTGTTTAAAAATTACCAGAAAAGTATGATAAACGGCACATAGACTGATGCTCTTTAAGGGCAAAATTTAGTGCCGTTTATATATATACCTGGTTTTTGATATATCTACTATACTGCAATATCATTACCAGGTCAATACATACGCATTCTTTACTCAATAAACAGCATGCTACAAACATTTTTTTAAGCATCCTCTGATCTCTTTCGGTGTCACCGGAACCTCTGTATCAAAGAGCGGACATTCCAGACAGATTTTTTTATCTTCGGACACGATATGGATTCTCGGTATGCCGGAATGATTCATTTTTACAAACCAGTAGAATACCTTTCCCTGATACTCCAGCCTTCTTTTCCCTTTTTTAGATACCATTTATATTCTCCAAAAAATCAGCGAAAACCAATTCATCCTATTATGCAACAGCCGTGTCTGTCGCCTCTCTCTACATCTTCTCCCCGGCAAATACCTGCATGGCAGCCTCTTCTTCAAACTGTCTGGAGTACAGTTCGTAGTAATATCCTTTCTGTGCCAGCAGCTCCTGATGAGTACCCCGTTCCATGATCTTTCCGTCCTTCACTACCAGGATCAGGTCTGCCTGCCGAATGGTAGACAACCTGTGGGCGATCACAAAGGAGGTATGCCCTTTCAACAGCCGTCCCACCGCGTTCTGGATCAGCTGTTCCGTCTTCGTGTCAATGGAAGAAGTCGCTTCATCCAACACGAAGATCGCAGGGTCCGCCAGGATCGCGCGGGCAAAGGAGATCAGCTGCTTCTCTCCTACAGAGAGTCTGCCGCCGCTTTCTCCCACGTTGCTCTCATAACCATGCTCCAGTTTCGACGCCACGGTATCTGCAGACACCTGTCTGGCTGCTTCCTCCACCTCCGCATCAGTAGCACTAAGCCGGCCATAGCGGATATTTTCCCGGACTGTCCCGGAGAACAGATGGGGATTCTGTAACACATAGCCCATCTGGCTGTGAAGCCAGAGCTGAGACCGTTCCCGGTAATCCACACCGTCGATCAGAATGCGTCCTTTGGTGGGTTCAAAGAAGCGTCCCAGAAGGTTCACCAGTGTTGATTTACCTGCTCCGGTCTCTCCCACGATGGCAATGTTCATGCCTGCCGGAACATGCAGGTTAAAATGCTCCAGCACGTATTCCTTCCCATCCGGATACCGGAAGGACACGTCTTC
This sequence comes from uncultured Clostridiaceae bacterium, assembly GCA_947175375.1. Lineage (GTDB taxonomy): Bacteria > Bacillota > Clostridia > Lachnospirales > Lachnospiraceae > Hominiventricola. Next base: position 3,891 of record CAMWMT010000177.1, read on the forward strand.
AAACACGATATCTCCCCGAATCCGTTCCCAGTTCTCCCGTTTTGCTGTAAAAGCATCTCCATACCGCTCCACCACATCTTCTCTGTCCACCACGTTCGGCTTCTGATCCAGAAGGTCCATCACCCGCTCGATGTTTGCTTGGCAGGAGATCAGCTCAGACAAAAGCCTTGCCAGCTGCTGAATCGGCTCAAAGATGACAACTGCATAGGAAATAAATACAGACAGCGTCCCAAGCTGCATCAGATCCTTCTGCACCATGCCGCCGCCCTTTGCCAGTACGATGGCAGAGACCACGGAGCCAAAGAAAAGGATAATCGGGATATAGACAGCGTTTAATTTTGCTGAACGACTGGCCGCCTGATGCATCTCGGAGGTCTTCCTGTAGAATTCCTGGTCATTGTCTTTCTCGATCACCATACTTTTGGAGGTTTTCACGCCGGTAATACCCTCATTATAGGCACTGGTAATCTGAGAATTGATCCGGCGCATCTTCCGGTTCCAGTGCAAGATTTTATTCTGAAAATATACGGTCAAAAGCGCAATTCCCGGCACTACCAGCATGATAATCAACGCCAGCCCCGCGTTCAGAAAGAACATGACCATGAATACCGTGATCACATAGAGGAATGCCCAGAACATATCCACCAGTCCCCAGGCAACCATAGTCGCGATCCGCAAGGTATCGCTCATGACCCGGGCATGGATATAACCCACTGGTGTTGTATTGTAATAGGAAAAGGACAGGGTCTGCAGATGCTCGAACTGCGCCCATTTCAGATCCCGCCCGATATTCATCTCAATGGTCGTGGCAGCATGCACCGAAAAATACACGCTGACCGTCTGTGCCACGATCATCAGCACATAGACCCGTGTAAACGGCCGAATGCCATCCAGAGTATCTGCTGTGATAAAATGGTCGATGGCATAGCTCTGAAACAGCGGCACCAGAATATCCACTGCTGCCAGAAAGATGTTCAGTCCAAGGGTTATGAGAAAATATTTCTTATAAGGCCGGAAAAAAGGAAACATCTTCTTCCAGATCTGCAGACTGAAGGGTTTATTGTATTCCTGTTCTTCATATGCCGCCATCTGATCTGCCTCCCTTCACCTGTTCCCGGTCGTCGCCGCTCATCTGAATGTCATAGATCTGTCGGTAGATCCCGTCTCTCTGAATCAGTTCTGCATGAGTCCCCATCTCTTCCACTCTTCCCTGGTTCAGCACCAGGATCTGATCCGCCCCCATCAGTGTCGTGATTCGGTGAGAGATCAATATCACGGTGGCATCCTTCATCCGTTCCTTCAGAGCCTGCCGGATCTGATGATCAGTCCGACTGTCCACTGCCGACAGAGAATCATCAAAGACCATAATCGGCGCTTTTTGCAGGAGCATCCGGGCAATCGCCACACGCTGTCTTTGTCCTCCGGAGAGAGTTACACCACGCTCTCCTACCAGTGTCTCATAACCGTCTGCAAATCCCATGACTGCCTCATCCACACAGGCGGTCCGTGCGGCCTGCCGAATATCTTCCAGAGAAGCTTCCGGTGCAGACGCAGCAATATTTTCCCGAATCGTCCGGGAGTAGAGAAACGGCTCCTGCAGCACCATCCCCACCTTTCGGCGCAGCCACGTCAGCGGAAGATTGCGGATATCCATGCCACCAATGCGAATCGAACCCTCTTCCAGTTTATAGAGCCTTGTCAGGAGCTGTACAATCGTGGATTTTCCGCTTCCGGTCCCGCCCAGGATACCGAAGGTCTTTCCCTGAGGGATCGTAAAGGATACATCATCCAGTACCTTCTCCCCTTGTTCATAGGCAAAAGATACATGGGAAAAGATGATATCACCATTCCTGACAGTTACTTTCAGCTTCTCTATATCGTCATATGCCTCTTCCTGCCCGTGGATAATGTAATCCACACGTTCGAAGGACACCCCCGCTTTGCTCATGTCGGACAGAATCCGTCCCAGTCCCCGGACCGGCCATACCAGCACGGTATTATAGGAAGCAAACGCCACAAAATCTCCCACAGACATATTGCCATGGACCGCTTCCACCGCCCCCAGCACAATCACAGCCGTCACCTGCAGTCCTGTAATCAGGTCGCCAACGCCCCAATAAAGCCCCGACAATGTCCCCAGCCTGATCCACATTCTGGCAAAAGCCTCATTCTTTTCCTTAAACCGATCCATCTCAAACTGCTCCCGGCCGAAGGCACGCACCACCCGCACACCAGTGGTATTTTCC
>CAMWMT010000178.1 GCA_947175375.1 uncultured Clostridiaceae bacterium
CCGTCAGCGATCAGTTCTTCCAGAGCCGCGTTGACTTTCTCAAGAAGCTCTTCATTATTTTTTGCGATCGCGATCGCATACTCTTCTGTCACAAATTCTTCATCCAAGATCTTCAGGCCTTCTGCTTTGGACACGAACTGCTTTGCAGGCTCATTGTCAATAATAACAGCATCGATCTTGCCGGTAGTCAGTGCCTGAACCGCATCCATTCCCTTATTATACTGCTCGATCTCTGCATCCTCTACATCCGATGCATAGATATCACCAGTCGTACCGAGCTGAACACCGATCTTCTTTCCCACCAGATCATCTGCGCCTGCAATCTCACTGCCTTCCTGAACGATGATCACCTGGGTAGCAGTCGTATACGGGGTGCTGAAGTTCATACTGATCAGACGGTCCTCCGTAATTGTCATACCTGCCACGCCCATATCGGCCTTGCCGGAGTTAACAGCCGGAATAATGGAATCAAACTCCATATCTTCCACCTTCAGTTCCATACCAAGTTTCGCTGCAACTGCCTCTGCCATCTCCACGTCAATACCAACAATCTGATCTCCCTCATGGTACTCATACGGCTCAAAGTATGCATTGGTCGCCATAACCAAAGTACCGCCTGCAGCTGATTCTGCTTCCTCTTCAGGTGTTTCAGCCGGAGCTTCTGTTTCCTCTTCTGCATCTGCTTCCACATCTGCCCCTGCAGCCGGAACCTCCGTCTGCTCCGTTTCCTTACTACCGCAGCCTGCTACCATCGCTGCAGTCATCGCTGCGCACAACATCATGCTGATCATTTTCTTCTTCATATCGTGATCCTCCTCTTTCTGTCATGCTGTCATCACTGTCTACACCGGAAAACTATTCTTACTCCCCCGTATCAAACAGTGCTGTCAGTCATCAGATTCTTTTACAGAACCTAAATGACATTATAAAGCAAACTTTTTGTATTGCAAGCTTTTTTTCTATTTTCTTTGCATAATTATACCGAAAGCAACGTTTTATACATAAAAAAGGGGTTGTCGGAAAATGTAATCCCGGCTGTATGATAAGCAGCGCTGTGTGGATTGGAGCGGACAGCGAGTCGGTTTTGTCCGTCTCAAACGGACATCTGAGTCCGATTGAGACGGACAAAGCCGATTCGGTGTCCGATACACTCCATACGAGCGCTTATCATACAGACGGGGCCGTGTTTCCCGACAGCCCCTTTGTCAGTCATTTTTCTTCCTGTCCTCTTGGATGTACTCTGCTATATTCTGATCTCATACCAGATTGAAATCCTGCATACACCTGTGTAGCAGTCAGATCCGCATGGCCAAGAATTTCCTGGATCGTATGCAGCTTCGCTCCATTGGAAGCCATATGCGCCGCACAGGAGTGTCGAAACATGCGAGGGGTAATATCCTTCTCGATTCCTGCCTTTCCAGCATAACTTTTTAAGATCTTCCAGAATCCCTGCCTGCTCATGGGGGTGCCGGAGCAGTTCAAGAACAGATAATCCGTGCTCTCCTTCTTCATAAAACACTCCCGACTTCTATCCAGATACTGCATCAGCGCCCTGCCCGCCTTGGGACCAAAAGGAACCATGCGTTCCCGATCCCCATCCCGGCAGATTACCCAGCCAAAACGAAGATTCACATCGCTTACACTGAGATGTACAAGTTCACTGACCCGCATGCCTGTCGCATAGAGAAGCTCCAGCATTGCTTTATCCCGATGCCCTTTCGGAGTGTCTGCAGATGGCTGTTCCAGAAGATGTTCCATCTCCGGGACCGTAAGTATTCCCGGAACATGTTTTTCCACCTTTGGCGCCTTCAGGCGAAAAGCCGGATCCTCTTCTATCCTCCGGCTACGGACCAGATACTCAAAAAAAGCTTTCATGGATGCGATATATCTGGATATGGTAGCAGCCGCTTTTCCATTTTTCTCCAGATCCAGGATATAGGAATTCAACATTGTCGCCGTTATGGCGTCGATGGAACTCACTCCCTGACCCTCCACATAATCCATCATCTTTCCCAAATCGCTGTGATAAGACATGACTGTATTATGAGAAGCCTTTTTCACATCTTCCAGGTATGTTACAAAACACCGTATCTCCTCGTCCATTCTTTTACCCTCAATACTATAAACATGCTTACAGTATAACCAAGAACGGCCCTGATTTCAACATTTTTTCTTACATTTTCCTGAGAATCTGCTGCAATAACAAAGGATTTAAGTATACTTCTGTCACAATTCCGAACAAAAGGAAGAAGACACCTGCTCCGACAAAAAAACAGTATTTTTTCCGGCTGCTTCCTCCATTCCAGACCCACAGCAGAATCCAACCAAAAGCAGGCAGATAAAACAGGATCTGAGGTATCACTCCTGCCACACAGATCAGAACGCCTTTCAGTCCCAGTCTGACCGTTGAGATGCTGATCATCGTTCCCCAGGTCATTCCAAGAAAGAACAGAAAAGCTCCCACAAGTACCGGCGCAGCAGATACTGCACCGCAGCAGATCAGTAATGCATACTGGCTGCACCGGTATCCGCCCACATACCGAAACAGTCTCTGTCCATCAATCTCCAGGGATGCATACTGATTCAGAAAATATTCACTGAAAATACCCGCAAAAGAATCATCGCTCAACGTCTGCACAAACAAGATCCCGGCCAAAAGCCCTGCAAAGAATACAATCAAACAGGTGCCCGGACTGATACCTTTCTGATAGACCCATGTCTCTTTCATGAAACAAACCTCCCCACTCATTCTATGAGTGGGAAAAGTCATATATTACATTTCCTGACATTTTTTTAGGACAGCTTCAGACGCTTTGAGTACCGCACTGCGCATCCCATACTCCTCCAGTGCCGCTACACCTTCTATTGTCGTTCCTGCTGGACTGCACACCTTGTCTTTCAGCATTCCCGGGTGTTCTTTCGTTTCAAGAACCATGGACGCTGCTCCTTTTACCGCCTGTGCAGCAAATATGTATGCCTGTTTTCTCGGCATTCCGCACCGGACTGCACTATCAGCCAACGCTTCAATAAACATATACACAAAGGCTGGTGAACTTCCGCTGGCACACACGACTGCATTCATCAGCGATTCGTCTATGAATTCTGCCTTTCCACATGCTTGAAAGAGCTTTTCCAGCGTATTCAGCTCCACATCGGAAAATTCTTCTTTCCTGCAGCACAGTCCCGTCATACCTTCTCCGATCATCGCCGGTGTATTGGGCATGGCACGAACAATCCTTTTATCCCTTCCAAGCTCCAGCTTCAGCTCATCAATGGTTTTCCCGGGAGCCAGTGAGATGATCACATGCTCCGGAGTCAACATATAACGGATTCCTTTTATCACTTCTTCATAAAATTGCGGCTTCACCGCCAGTATCAGATATTTGCATTTATTAGCGCATTCCGCATTGGAGTCCGTGTACTCCACACCGGTCTTCTCATATATGTGCCGCTTCGTCTCCAGAGTCTTTGCGCAGAACACCATGTCTTCTTTTGGAAATACTTTCAGCGCTCCGAAGAGAATCGCCGTTCCCATATTCCCCATCCCGATAAATCCTATTCTTGCCATCTCGCTGTACCTCCTGATGAAAAAAGGGACGTCGTGATCACGACATCCCTTTATTTTCTTCTTAAATTTTATTTTGCATAATCTGTCACCCTGCTCTCGCGGATCACATTCACTTTAATCTGACCAGGATATTCCAGATTGGACTCAATCTGTTTGGATATCTCACGCGCCATCAGTACCATCGCCGCATCATCCACCTGATCAGGCACTACCATAACTCGAACCTCTCTGCCTGCCTGAATAGCAAAAGACTTCTCTACTCCCTTGAAGGAGTTCGCAATATCTTCCAGTTGTTTTAATCTGTTGGTATAAGTCTCCAGTGTCTCTCTTCTTGCGCCTGGTCTTGCCGCAGATATCGTATCTGCAGCCTGTACGATACAGGCAATCAAAGAAGTAGGCTCTACATCACCATGATGTGATTCAACTGCGTTGATCACTGTAGCTGATTCCTTATACTTCTTGCATAAATCCACACCAATCTGAATATGGGAACCTTCCATCTCGTGGTCAATGGATTTACCAATGTCATGTAAAAGTCCGGCTCTCTTCGCCATCCGGACATCAACGCCGATCTCCCCTGCCAACAATCCGGAAAGGTGGGCAACCTCTATGGAATGCTTTAATGCATTTTGTCCATAACTGCTGCGGAACTTCATACGTCCAAGAAGCCGCACTAGTTCCGGATGAATACCGTGAACACCGACTTCCAGAGTCGCTGCTTCACCTTCTTCGCGAATCATCGCATCCACTTCTCTTTGCGCTTTCTCAACCATCTCCTCGATTCTTGCCGGGTGAATACGGCCGTCAATGATCAGTTTCTCCAGCGCGATCCGGGCAACTTCCCGCCGGATCGGGTCGAAACCGGATAAGATAACGGCCTCCGGTGTATCATCAATAATCAGATCCACACCAGTCATGGTCTCGAGCGTACGAATATTCCTGCCCTCGCGGCCAATGATACGTCCCTTCATCTCATCATTCGGAAGCTGCACAACAGAAATGGTCGTCTCAGCCACATGGTCGGCTGCGCATTTCTGAATAGCGGTGACAATATAGTCCTTCGCCTTTTTGTTTGCTTCCTCCTTTGCTCTGCTCTCCAGTTCTTTCACCAGTTTCGCAGTTTCATGTTTTACATCATCTTCAACTGTTTTCAAAAGATATTCTTTTGCTTGTTCGGAGGTAAGGCCAGAGATTCTCTCCAATTCCTGTAACCGTTTTGCAGACAGATTCTCCACTTCCACGCGCTTCTTCTCAAGCTGCGCTTCCCGTGCAGCAAATCCTGCTTCCCTGCGTTCAATCGCTTCCGTTTTCTTATCCAGGGATTCTTCCTTGGATAAAACACGGCGCTCATAACGCTGAAGCTCTGCTCTGCGCTCTTTGGTTTCTTTTTCAAGCTCATTTCTGGTCTTCACGGACTCTTCCTTGACTTCCAGCATTGCCTCACGTTTCCTGGTCTCAGCTGTTTTCAAGGCTTCGTCTATGATCTCTCTCGCTCTGTCTTCTGCATTGCCAAGCTTTTCCTCCACTACCTTTTTCCGGTAATTCACTGCGCAGGGCCAGACAACTGCAGCTGTAAGAACGATCGCGACCAACACCGCAATGATAGTCGTAACCATATACAGGAGCACCTCCTTATTAAGTTTTCATTGTACAAACACAACAATTAAATTCTAAACTGTTTTTACAACAATGTCAAGCCTTGCGTTCTTTCTTTTGTGCATTCAGACAATCAAATTATTTTTATGAGCCCGTCTCATCATCCTTATACGTTCTTATGACCGCCAGAATATCTCCCATCCGAAATCCCTTTCGCTGTAAGGACGCGATCAGCCTCCGCTTCTGCTTCTCGTCACATTCGGATGGTGTATAGTGCTTTTTCTCCAGATGTCTGCGTATCAGGACCTTCTCATCTGTCGGTTCCAGCTCCTCGTAGACCTTCTGGATCAGTTCCGGAGACACTCCTTTACGGAACTGCAGCTCCTGTTCAAGCTGTCTGCGGCTTTTCTGATCCTTCCGGTATTCAATATAATTGCGGACATATCGTTCATCATCCAGGTAGCCATAGCTGTATACATAATTGATCGCCTGTTCCACGATCTCAGGTTCAAATTCCGCCTTCCGAAGCTTTTCACGAAGCTGTGCTTCTGTCCGGTCCATCCGTTCCAGCAGATTCAGCGCTTTAATCTTCGCTTTCTTCAGTTGTACCGGCTGTTCCTGCTGCTTCCGGCTGTGCTCCTGCGCCTGGTAATCCATAATGCTCCCTGACTTTCATCTCAATCTCTTTGCATGCTTCCGGATTGTCGCGGAGGAACTGCTTGGCATTCTCCCGTCCCTGTCCGATCTTGGCATTGTTATAGGCATACCATGCGCCACTCTTCATCACAACTCCGCTGTTTGCTGCCAGGTCCAGAATATCGCCCACCGTAGAGATGCCCTGTCCAAACATAATGTCAAACTCTGATTCACGGAACGGCGGGGCATTCTTGTTCTTCACAACCTTCACACGATTGCG
>CAMWMT010000179.1 GCA_947175375.1 uncultured Clostridiaceae bacterium
GGACAAAGCCGATTCAGTGTCCGATACATTCCATACGAGCGCTTATCATACAGCCAGGGCGAGACCCGACAGCCCCCTTCCCGGCCTTATGTTATCCCGCTGAATTCCTGATACAATTCTTTCGCGTAGCTGTCCGTCATCCCACAGATCTCGTCAGTCACCAGGAGAAGCCGCAGATACAGCCGTTCTGTCTCATCCTTTCCCTCTGCATGGATATGATAGACTGCTTTATAATTATCCGAGATCATACTCATCAGCTTTTTCTGCACTTCTGTCATCGGTTCGTCGCTGTCGTAGAGAATCGCCGCATCCACATACTTTCTCAATAGAAAATCAAAAATGGCATCCGCGCCAATCTCCAGCTTCAGAATGGGAGTGGACACAAACGCATACTGATATGCAATATCCCCAAGGGCTTCCATCAGCAAAGTCCCCGGTATCCCATCGAACAGATCGCTCTGATACCGACCTGCCATCAGTTCCTCATAATGTTCCACAAATCCTGCTGTCGCACTTTGAATCATCCGACCCTGTACCCGCACCAGCCAGTTCTGGACCGCATTGGAACGGGGATGATCCATTTTCTTCTCACATGCTCTCTGATAACGTTTTTCCAAAAGTCCTGTCAGATCCCGATATGCTTCATCCTGTTCCTCTGTCTGGTACTCTCTCAGCTCCTGAAGAAGCTGTTCATAAGAGAGGCATCCTTTCTTTACTGCGTCCTCAATGTCCGCTGTCTTATATGCGATATCGTCTGCCGCTTCCAGCAGAAATGCCAATGGATGACGTTTTCCATGGGTTCCAGTGCTTTCCTGTATATCCCGGAATGTCTCTTCATCCGCCAGAAAGTACCCCATTTTCTTTGTCCGGATATCTCCACTCTTTTTATCGATTTCCAGCGAAGACACCGGATACTTGATAATCGTCCCCAACAGGGCCTTCGTCAGGTTCATCCCATGGGCATCTACCAGATAATGGAGTTTTGTTACAAGCCGAAGTGCCTGCGTATTTCCTTCAAAATGATAAAAATCTGCCTGCATCTGAGGCGTCAGCACATCCGTTAGCGGCTTTCCCTTCCACTTCAGGAGCGGCATATGTATCCGAAACCAGTCCCGGATCGCAGTCTCTCCAAAATGCCCGAAAGGTGGATTCCCGATATCATGCAGAAGCCCTGCACACTGAAGGATATCGCATACATCCGCCTTGTAAGACGGAAGAAAACTTTCATCTTTTATATTCTGGAGAATCTCTTCGGAGACATTCTGTCCCAGCGATTTTGCCAGAGAAGACACCTCCAGAGAATGCGTCAGCCTGGTACGGATAAAATCACTTTTATCCAGCGGAAAGACCTGGGTCTTATCCTGCAGCCTCCGAAAGGACGCACTTCCGATGATCCTATGGTAGTCTTTTTCAAATTCTGTCCTCAGATCTCCCCGACCCGGTGTTCCCTTATAGTCCCGGATACGATCCGGACACAACAGATTTTTCCATTGCATCGCTTACTTACCTTTTCTCTTCCCAAAATGTTATTGGTGTTCTTAATAGTCTTTTGTGGTCGGTTAAAATTTCCCCCCTCTACCTCCATGGCGTCTGCCGGAAGATGACCTGTGTGTAGTGGAACCGCCCGACCTGTGTGTACTTCCCGATCTGCTTGTATTTTGCTGCTTCGGCTTTTCCCTGCGGGTAACATGTCTATACAAAAACAGATCGTTCCTTGTCGTTAGTTTCATACTTCCATTCTTAATATAATTTCCTGCCGCAGTCTGTCCGTGAACCGATTTCAGCTTACTTCTCATAATTCCTGTTACAATCAGAGATATCACAAATCCTATGACGAGTGCAGCTACAAGATAAAACAAAAGTCTAAAAGGATCTTTGGGAAGATGGTGCTCATCATATGGCTTTCCTGTTTTCGCCTGCGCTATGTAATCATCACTCATTTCTGCAAAAGTCGTAAATGCCTGTGCATAGTCTCCTTTACTTAGGTCATTTAGAATCTTTTCAGATAAAAACTCCAGCCCTGCATCTGTAAACGCTGTGATCCCGAAACCGGATGTTGACATGTACCAGTCTCTCTCCTCCATGCTTATGAGAAACAGAATACCATCTCTCTCATAGCCGAAACCATAGTCGTTCTCATCATAGAAATCATCGGCATAATCCATGGCAGATGCCCCTTCCAGAGAATTGGCCGTCACGATTACGACATCCACCTGCTGTCGTTCACTGATCTCATTTAGTTTATCCAGCAGCTCTCTTTCTTCACTGCTTGTAAGCAATCCCGCCTCATCTACAAGTCTCGGCATGTCACTTGCAGCAAACGCTGGAAATGCCATCAGTATGAACAGGAGCAATGCAAAAAATACTGTATATAATCTATTTTTCATGATCCGAGCCTCCTTACAGCAGATAGAACAGGCATAAAATAGCATAGAGTACACCGCCTATAGCACCTGTCAGTCCGAACAGCCACTTTTTATACGCCGTCTTATCCAGAGGCAGATCCCCGACCATTTTACCAGTCTGACCATTCATAGCAAAGAGATAATTCTTGCCATTCCATGTCGTATTCAAAATCCATACTGGTAAAAGAGCGTAATGTACTTTCCTGTTTTTCAACTGAATGCTGCTGTTCTCTTTCGTAACCGTTGCATACCCCGTCACGGTTGCATCAAAGGCCTCCTGTGAACTCTTCCGGATTCGATCATTGGCACGTTTTGCACTCTCCTGTGCATCCACATCATATTTGTCCGCCAGATAACCTGCCAGATATGCCGTCTGGAATTTCTCTGCTTTTGAAAAATCGAAAGGCTCGAGAGAATCCATTAGATCATCCGGCATCTTCACAGAAGCATCGACCGGGATTTTCTCGAATCCAAGATTTCCGCCTCTGGATACTGAGAAATAAGAGGTTTCTGTATACACATATCTACTGTCACTCCATGTCCGGGCTTTTGTCGCTTTGTAACGCATTTTAACATCGGCGCTGGCATCAAATAACCAGAATGGAACATATATGCCCTTTATTTCGTCAATGTGGTTTTCATCCTTAAACACTTTCGGGAGCAGACGTTTTCCTTCATAATGCTTCTTTAAGGCTTCCTTGGCAGCCTTTTTATCCAGTTGAAACGGAATTACATAATCCGGTTTTAACGCTCCCGAAACCTGCCCCATCATTATGACCGGATTCCCGCAGAACGGACAAGAAGTTGCCGCTGTATTTTCGTCACATGCGATCTCACCGCCGCAAGATTGGCATACATAAGATCGAAGTCCGTTTGCCTCGCCGTCCTGCCATTCCCCGCCGGAAGCAGTCTGCCATTGCATATCATCTTTCTGATCATTTTGCAGTTCGCTGTCATAGCCTGCCAGTGTTTCCATATCAAATTCCGTGTCACAGTAAGGGCACTTCATCTTTTGTATTGTACTGTCAAAGGCAATAGCGCCACCACAGCACGGACATTTATATTCCTGTATTGTCGCCATCTGGTTTCTCCTTTTGTTCCGTCATTTGGCTCAGATTCCCCCGTTTTTACCGGTATACTTTATCATTTTCATCAAACCTGTCGCCGCATTCCGGGCAGAATTTCGGCGGATGTGCGGGATCTTCCGGTTCCCATCCGCATTTATCGCATCTGTAAAGAGGTGCGCCTTCCGGTTTCTTTGTTCCGCAATTCTGGCAGAACTTTCCTTTATTTACCGTTCCGCATACACAGGTCCATCCCACTGGTTCAGCAGGTTTCTCAGTTCCGCACTCCGGACAGAACCGGCTTGTTACGGTTGCGCCGCAGGAACATTTCCATGTGTCTGTCATGGCTGTCTGCCGTCCTGCTTGCTGCTGTACCATCTGTTGTTGCTGCCATGCTGCCTGTTGCTGTCCCATGGCAAACAGATTCTGTGCATTTACACCGCCTGTGTTCATAGCCATTCCCATGCCCAGAACGCCTGTCATGGCACCTGCGGAATTGGATGCTGCCGCTTTCATGGCATCTGCCTGGGCGTCCACCAGTGTAGCTCCAGCCATATTTGGATTCTGCAGAACAGCCGTACGCTGCAGCTGCTTGATCATTTCCGCATCTTCCTCCAGCAGGCTGACAGAGCCAAGCGCAATGCTCACGACTTTCAGGCCGCGCAGCTTTTCCCACTTTGTTGAGAGTGCACGATTCATTGCGTCTTCCAGCTCTGTATTGTGGGAAACAATCTGGTTCGGGCGCAGCTCCAGATCGGAGAGTCGGCCAAATGCCGGCTGAAGTGCGCTGATAAACTCTGTTTTCAGTTGGCTGTCCAGCTCACTTCGCTCATAATCTCTCTCTACGTTGCCGCAGACATTTGCGTAAAACAGCAATGGATCGGCTAATTTATAGGAGTAGACACCAGAACAGCGGACAGAGACATCCACATCCAGCCCGATTTTAGAATCTACTACACGGAAAGGAATCGGATTCGGCGTTCCAAACTTATTGTCCACCAATTCCTTCGTGTTAAAGTAATATACCCTCTGATCCTTCCCTGTGTCACCACCAAAGGCGAAACGCTTGCCGATGGTCTTGAAAGTTTCCTTGATACCTGCGCCAAGGCTTCCTGTGAAAATACTTGGTTCCGTAGAAGTATCATATTTGAATTCCCCCGGCTCCGCGCATACTTCCACCACTTTCCCCTGTTCCACGATGATCATACACTGACCGTCCGCCACAGCGATCACGCTGCCATTGGAAATGATGTTATCATTTCCCTTTTTGTTGGAGGAACGGGAACTTGTGCGTTTTTTGCCCTTTGTAACCATGACATCTTTATCCATGGCCTCACAGTAGAAAAATTCCTTCCACTGATCTGCAAGTGTCCCTCCTAATGCGCCCATTCCGGCTTTAATCAATCCCATAATGAAAAACCTCCTTTTTAATCTGTATGTTTTGGGAGAACATGAAAATGATATAAGGCGTTACGGATTCCGTCCTGATCGATATCATCTGTTACAAAATCAGCAATTTCCTTTACACTTTCTTTTGCGTTTCCCATTGCAACACCGATTCCAGCATATTCCAGCATATCGATGTCATTTTCCTCATCTCCGAATGCCATGATCTCATCTGTGGAGATATGAAATAATTCCTGAATAAATTTGATTCCGGACACCTTGCCTCCGGTCGTTGATATGATGTCAACTCCATAATCACTCCAGCGCGTGAATTTGCAGCCTTTGGGCAGTCTTTCCCGAAATACATGTTCTTTTTCCGGACTTAAAAAAGTAGTGGCCTGATAGACAAGCCCGTTTTTATATTCGTCAATAAGAGGCATACCGGTGGAGATATTTTGCTGCGTATTGCGTACGATATCATTGATAAAATTTATGTAATAACGATCTTCTTCCACTAACATGAAAGGTATCTCCCGTTGATGAAAGATCGATACGAGTTCCTGCGTGGCCTCACGGTCGAAAGGCGCCCGAAACAGAACTTTTTTCTCATGGTCCAGACATAATTGCCCGGTTAATGTAATATAACCATCAAACAATATATCATCCAGTGGTAACTCTTCTAACTCCAGGGAATGTCTTCCGGTAGACAGGAAAATCTTTACTCCGTTTTCCTTCAGTTTATTCAGGCTTTGTCTGGCGCTTTCGGGAATCTGCCGGGTTCTGTGTGATAGCAAAGTACCGTCCACGTCAAAGAAAATTGCTTTTATCATGGTATAATTTTTGATATCCTTTTGCTGTATATTTTTAATGGAATTATACTGTAATATGGAACTGCTTTCAAGTATCTAATAAGTCAGAAACGATATTAACAACATTCTCAAAACTTTATAAGATACATATAAAGAAAGGGCGACGCCGTAAAGCAAACTGTTGGTCTCATAACTGCTCAAAAAAGCAACGCTACTTTGGCCGGTGCGGTTGCTTTTTTGATGCTCTCTTATCCTTCCACTGCTGTATCATGTCTATAATCTTCACAACGGTACTGATTATCGTGACGATAAGACCAGCAACCTTCAGGATGTATTCAAACATCTCCAAATTGCCTTTCATATGTACTACTCATAGCATCACCC
>CAMWMT010000180.1 GCA_947175375.1 uncultured Clostridiaceae bacterium
GTTCTTATGAGCCATGCAAATATACATTACCTGAATTTAATGCGTATGTGAGTGAGGCGCAAGATAAAATTAATGATATTATAGAACCTCCGAAAGAAGAAGACGATGACGAAGATGAACCCGATCCGGTCGTTACCCCGGACCATTTCCTCATGGTCGGCGGAAGCTGGGTGACTCCGGTGGCAGATGCGGGGCAGGCTGTTAGCATTGTGCTTCCGGTCGTGAATATGGGTAAGACCATGGTAACGAACGCAGTTGTGACACCGGTACTCAGTACAGATACGGCATCATGGCCTTTTGAGATTACCAGTTCCAATTATTCTCAGACGATTACTGACCTGCCGGGAACGGATACCGGGATGTCGGATATGGACAGAAGGCGTGAGCTGACCTGGGATCTGAAGACAAGAAGCGACGTGGGGAGTGGTTATCAGAAGCTTTCTTTTGATGTGATCTATCGTGATTCTGATGGTAACAGCCAGAGTACGACACTGGATACCTACATCCAGTTAAAGGGTACCGCAGGCGTGGGAGCAGACGGAAAGGCTTCCGTGCCCAGAGTTATTGTTACGGGTTATGAGACGAATCCGGAGGATGTGCATGCGGGAGAGAGCTTTGTACTGACACTGCATCTTAAAAATACTTCTACTGCGACCAGCGTTAACAATATGATCTTTGAGATCGTGGCGGCAGTGGAAGGAAAAGACGAAGACACTACATACGCTGCATTTCTTCCTACCGCTGGTTCCAGTACGATCTTCGTGGACCGGATGGAGAAGAACGGGACAAAGGATATCCAGATCGAGCTGGAGGCAAAGTCGGATCTGGCACAGAAGCCCTATGTAGTGGATGTAAATATGAGCTACGAGGATGAACATGTCAATGAGTATACGAGTAAGAGCAGCGTATCTATCCCCGTCAAACAGACCGCACGCGTAGATGTCAGTGAGCCGGAGGTCATGCCATCCAGTATTGAAGTTGGAAGTGAATCCAACATCATGTTCAATATCTATAATATGGGCAAGACCAAACTCTATAATGTACAGGTGAAGACTGACAGTGAATATCTGGGCGGCGGAGATGCCTTTATAGGAAATCTGGATTCCGGTGCTACAGGGTCCGTAGATATCTATGTGACCGGGCAGTCGGCAACGATGGATGACGGAATGGTGAAACTTTTGATTTCCTATGAAGATGAGACCGGAGAGACGACCGTGATTGAAAAAGAAATATCGCTGTTTGTATCAGAATCCATGATGGACGATTTTATGATGGATGACGGCATGATGGGCGAGGGCATGATGGGTCCGGAAGAGACAGGCGGCGGAGTTGGGACTTATACGGCAGTGATTGTTGGTGTGATTCTGCTTGCGGTCATTATCGGAGTTGTGGTCTATATGAAGAGAAAAAAGAAAAAAGAACAGATGAGCCTGGAAGAGGATCTGATGGATCTGGATGATGATAATGATTCAAAACTGTGATAGAAGGAGCAGAGGATGAGATATCTTGACTTGCTCAGAATGAGCGCTTCCAATCTGCTGCGCCGGAAGCTTCGAACGGCATTGACCGTCCTTGGCGTCATCATCGGAACGGCTTCGATTGTCGTCATGGTCTCTCTGGGGCTTGGTCTTCGGAAAAGCTCTCTGGAACAGATCGAGGAATACGGCGGTCTGACTACGATCAATGTGAACAATTACAGCTATTATGGCAGTTCCAGTGATGATACGGAAGTAGACCGGATTGATGATAAAGTGGTAGAGACCATGGCGCAGATCCCCCATGTGGAAGTGGCATCACCGATTCTGGAACTCAGCGTCATGGCAAAACAGGGTGCTTATGAGGGATGGCTTTGGATCAGGGGAATGAGTCAGGAGGCCATACAGAACATGGATATTGATGTGGGAGAAGGAACACTTCCTCCTGCGGACGGCAGCCTGCAGTTATTCTACGGAAACCAGGTCATTACAAATTTCTATAAGGCAAAAACCAATGAATATTACTGGGAAACCGGAGAAGTGCCGGATGTGGATCTGATGAACGATCCGCTGTTTGTGATCTTTGATATGGATTCTTATTGGCAGGCGGGAAGCCAGGACAGCAACGGTCAGACGATCGCACCGCCCAAGAAATATATCATCCCTACTTGCGGGATCATGGCGGGAGATCTGAAGACCTACAGTCAGAACTGCGATTCCGTATTTGCTGATATCGACGCTTTGAAAGCTCAGTTGAAAAAGGTATTTAAGAACAAGGTGATCCCCGGGCAGCCAGCGACAAAGAGTGGTAAGCCCTATAAGGATATTTATTACGAAGAGGTCTATATCCGTGTGGACAGTATGGACCATGTGCAGGAGGTCCAGCAGGCAATCCAGGATATGGGATATAATGCGAACAGCAACGCAGAATGGATGGAACAGACTCAGAGCCAGATGGCAATGATCCAGATGGTACTTGGTGGTATTGGAGCCGTATCTCTGTTTGTGGCGGCAATCGGTATTGCCAATACGATGATGATGTCCATTTATGAACGTACGAAAGAGATCGGCGTTATCAAGGTGCTGGGGTGTGACATGCGGAATATCCGTTCCATGTTTCTTCTGGAAGCCGGGTTTATTGGCTTCTTTGGAGGGCTGATCGGGCTGGTTTTAAGTGAGATCATATCGGTGGTCATCAACTCGGTTGCCAGTAGAGCATCAGAAGGCTATTACGAACATCTTTCTTATATTCCGCTGTGGCTGATTCTGATATCGCTGGTATTTGCGGTACTGGTCGGCATGGTGGCTGGTTTCTTCCCGGCACTTCGTGCGATGAAGTTAAGTCCGCTGGCGGCGATCAGAAATGAATAACAGAAAAAAACGGGGCTGCTGTCTGACGGCAGTCCTTGTCTGATGGAAAGGAAGCAGGGACATGGCAGAAAAGAGATTGATCACGCGGGAAGAGATCGCTCTGGAAGACACATGGGCGATAGAAGATCTGTACAGAGATGATAAAGAATGGGAAGCGGATTACAGGAAGCTTGAACAGGATATTGGGAAGCTTTCAGAGTATCAGGGACGTCTCGGGGAGAGTGCCAGAATGCTTCTGGAGGCACAGAAGACCTGTGACGAACTGAGTATGCTGGCTGAGAAGGTTTACGTCTATGCGAATCAGAAGCTTCATGAGAATACAGATAATGGAACTTATCAGAATCTTGCGAACAGGGCGCAGGGGCTGCTGGTAAAGCTTTCAGAGGCGCAGGCCTATATGGAACCGGAGATTCTGGGGCTTCCGGACGGGACGGTTCAAAAATATCTGGAAGAGAACGAAGAGCTTCTGGTATATCGTCAGTATTTTGAAAATATGATAAGACAGAGAGAACATGTCCTTGATCGGGAGAGAGAAGAGCTTCTGGCGGCGGTCGGAGAACTTGCAGAAGGGCCGAAGGATATCTTTTCCATGTTCAATAATGCGGATATCCGTTTTCCGGAGATAGAGGGGGAGGATGGCGAGCCGGTAGAAGTAACCCACGGCAGGTTTCTGACCTTTCTGCAGAGCAGAGACCGAAGAGTTCGGCATGATGCCTTTCATGCGCTTTACGGAGTATATGGAAGATACCGCAATACCCTGGCGGCGATGTACCGCGCTAATGTAAAGCAGGAAGTATTTCAAGCAAAAGTCCGCAGATACCGTTCGGATCTGGAGGCAGCGCTGGATAAAAGCCATATTCCGGTGTCGGTCTATGACAATCTGATCGATGCAGTGCATGAATTTCTCCCGCAGATGCACCGGTATGTGGAGCTGAGAAAAAAGCTTCTCGGTGTGGACGAATTGCATATGTATGATCTGTATGTGCCGATGGTAAAGGATGATGGGCAGAGTATTTCTTTTGAGAAGGCAAAGGAGATGGTGCTGGAGGGCCTTCGCCCCATGGGAGCGGAGTATCTTGGGCTTTTGAAGGAAGGGTTCTCTTCCCGGTGGATCGATGTGTACGAAAACCAGGGGAAGAGAAGCGGCGCTTATTCCTGGGGCGCATATGGGACACATCCTTATGTACTGCTGAACTATCAGGAGAATCTGAATAATGTATTTACACTGGCCCATGAGATGGGGCATGCCCTGCATTCCTGGTATTCAGATGCGAATCAGCCTTATATCTATGCAGGCTATAAGATCTTTGTGGCAGAGGTGACATCTACCTGCAATGAGGCCCTTCTCATCCATCATCTGATCAGGACGACAGAAGATCCGGGTCAGAAGGCATATCTGATCAATTATTTTCTAGAACAGTTCCGTACGACACTGTTCCGTCAGACCATGTTTGCGGAATTTGAAAAGATTACGCATGGGATGGAAGAGCGGGGAGAGACACTGACTGCAGACAGGCTCTGTGAGATCTATTATGGTTTGAACAGGGAATATTTCGGGAAAAATATCTGTGTCGATCAGGAGATCGAACTGGAATGGGCAAGGATACCGCATTTTTATACACCGTTCTATGTGTATCAGTATGCGACGGGATTTTCGGCAGCGATCGCGTTGTCAAAGAGAATCCTGGAAGAGGGAGAATCGGCAGTGGAGGAGTATAAGAGCTTTCTGAAGGGAGGAAGCTCCAGGTATCCGCTTGACCTGCTTCGGATGGCAGGAGTGGATATGGAACAGAAGAAACCGGTGGAAGATGCACTGCATGTGTTTACGCAATATCTGGATGAAATGGAGAGACTGGCAGACAATGACAAGGTATGAGGCAATATTCAGAAGAAGATCGGTTCGAAAATACAAAGATGACGCAGTGGAAGAGCACATTCTGGAGAAGATCAGAGGATTCGGAAAGAGAGCGCTGGGAGCCCGTCCGGACATCCGTGTAAAATGGAAGATCTATCCGGCGTCAGACCATAATGTGAAGGGAATGTTTCAGGTAAAGGCACCCTATTATGCCGTGCTTTATTCGGAGGTGTGTGAGGACTGTTATCTGCATGCAGGCTGTCTGATGCAGCAGTTGGTCCTGTATCTGCATACACAGGGGATCGGAACCTGTTATCAGGGTGGCGCGCAGCTGAAGAGGGATGAGGAAGAAGAGGGAATGAAGCGGATGATGATCCTTGCTTTTGGTTATCCCGCAGAGCCTCTGGAACGTACCAGATCAGAATTTAAGAGGGCGGAACTAAAGAAACTGTTAAAGACGAATGTGCCATTGGGAAAAGCGCAGAAGAAGCTTTTGGAAGCTGCCCGTCTGGCGCCTTCCGCACTGAACCAGCAGCCATGGAGGTTTGTGGCCACGGAAAACAGGATTCATCTCTTCGTTAAAAGACCTGGCATGCTGGGATATCAGAGACAGCTTGACAGAAACATGTTTAATGCAGGGATCACCCTGTCTCATATGCTGATTACGGCGGAAGAATACTGGTTCGACCTGGAATACCGGAAACTGGACAGCATTATGGAAAAGGCGATCCAGAATCACCTCTATGCAGGCAGCCTGGTCATTGTAAATGGGAATGGCAGGATCTGAGACATCAGAAAAACTGCGCGAGACAGAGAGATAAAACAGATATCGGGAAACAGATAATTCTATAAAGGGGGGAGGCAGTGGTTTATATTAATGACTGCCTCTCTTTTTACTGTTATGTCAGAAGTATTACAGAGTGTTTTCTGAATAAAGAAAGCTAGCCCTTTATGTTAACAGTTTGTCAATGTTGATGCTCAGATCTTCGTAGATACAAACAGGGATATTATCCTGAAAAACATATTGATTGGAACGTGTCTCTTTTTCGAAGTCGAAGACGGTTACCGTGCTTTTCTGAGGGTTAATGATCCAGTATTCTCGGACTCCAGCCGTGCGGTATTTAAACAGTTTGATACCATAATCACGCTGGGGATCAGAAGGGGAGGTTATTTCAATGATCCAGTCTGGAGCTCCAAAGCAGCCGCGGTCGTCCAGTTTGCTTTTGTCACAGATGACAGACAGATCTGGTTCTACATAATTTTCATTATCTTTATTCAGAAAGACAGCAAAGGGGGCGGGATAGACCTCGCAGCTTCCGCCTTTTGCATCAATAAAGTTT
>CAMWMT010000181.1 GCA_947175375.1 uncultured Clostridiaceae bacterium
TCATTCACGATACTGTATTGCAGGGAACTTGTGAAATCATTATTTACAAACATCTGCGCTGTGTAGGCATACATATAAGCGGCGTCTGCTTTTCCTTCCAGGACAGCATTAAATGCCTCCTCCCTTGTGTCATAGTACAACACATCTGCATCGCCGATAATCCCCTGATCAAGCGGCTCCTCTCCCTGAGCGTTCACAACTGCGACCGTCTTGATCCTGCCATTAAAATTGATCTTTGTTACTTTCGCCACACCAACTGTCATGTAAGCATCGGTATAGAACCCGCGGTATAAATCCCCTTCTGCTGCCAGATTGGATGTCCGCTTATCGATCACAACATCCACACCGTTGGTATTTGCAATATTGTAATAATCATCCCTGTTCTCAGGCACAACAGTTTCATATGGCAGACCGCACAATTCCATAACCCTTGAGAAATAATCCGGCATAAATCCTTTTAACTCTCCGCCCTCAACGTAAGAATACGGGGCACTGTCATCCATTGATGTTACTGTAATTTTTTTCTTCCCCGCAAGAACATCCTGCATATAAGCTTTCTCTCGTTCCGTAAATGCCAGCTCTGAGGAACTGGTCTGCCCATAGTATTTGAAAAACAGCGAATTTTCCCAATCCCCTTCAGCGACATCCATCTGTGTAATGGCATAATTGACTTCCGACAGAAGCTCTTTGTCTTCTTTCCGTACAATCACATAAATTTTGTCTGACTGCAGCGTATCCAGTGTTCTTTCATTTTCTGTTTTTCTAAGATTGCTG
The DNA here is from genome assembly GCA_947175375.1 of uncultured Clostridiaceae bacterium. Classification (GTDB taxonomy): domain Bacteria; phylum Bacillota; class Clostridia; order Lachnospirales; family Lachnospiraceae; genus Hominiventricola. The sequence continues at coordinate 775 of CAMWMT010000181.1, forward strand.
GTGAGAATCGCGTCAATACTGCCGTCCATCAAAGCATCCTTAAGCTGCTGTGAATTATCATATATTTTCGTACTGTAAGAAAAATGCTTCTCTTCGGCAAACTTCTCCAGTGCGGCATTCTGGCTGTTTCCTGTGAGCAGGCCGATACACATCCCGTCATAGGTCTCATAATCACCGCTGTGATATTCCGTATTACCTGCCCGCACGGAAAGAATCGTGCTGTTGTGCCCGATCGGATAGGAAAAAGCAAATTTTTTCTCACGTTCTGGAGTTCGTCTTGCAGACGTAACCAGATCAATTTCACCATTTTCCAACATAATAAGCATATCATTCCATGATTTGTCATATCCGACATAATCAAAATTCAGATGGGAATATTCTGAGATCATCTGAAGAACCTCAATGCCGTATCCGGTCAGTTTTCCATCCTCATCCTTTGTATGATAGCCGTCAAAATAGAAAATACCTGCCTTTATTCTCTGATTAACCGACTCATCCGGCACACTTACATCAGACGCAGCTACTGGTATAAAATCACACATAATAAAGAGAAGACATAATATTGCCGCTATCCATCTTTTTCTATGTATTTTAGCTAAGACACACATGATTACCGCTCCTTTTATATAAATACTTTCATATCATCCAGTCTTTATTCCCAGTCTTAGTATATCTCAAATACTTTGACCTTTCAATCTAAATCCCAGTATTCTCATGTACTTTTAACTGACAACCTTTTTTGGCAGAGCGATTTTAAAATAAAATGAGCATACAGATAAAATTCTATATGCTCAATAAATGGTTGTTATTCTATTGTTTGGTTTTCAAAGAGTTTCCCTGCAGAAATCCATTGTCCTTTGCATGACATCTTTTAAGATTTCAAGATTCTTCATTGTATCATTGCATTCGAGGGAATGGTTGCAGTTTCTATGGAATTATCGTCTATTCCTTAATGCCTCCACCCGCGTTCTGACACTTTCAGCAAATTCTTCATCCGAATATCTGGGGTCTCTGGTCTTCATCCAAATATTGCAGGGCATATGACTGCATTCCCCGCAGTTTTTCAGGTTTTTCTGACAGACAGTACAGTCGTAGATCGCGCATGCTTTCCCTTCCAGTGCGTGGAAGACTTTTCCGCTGCACGCATTACAGCCTGGACACATGTCTCCATAGCAGGGACAAGCGCTGCAGTCTGTTCCGCATACGCTGAAAGCAGAATTTTGTGAAACCTGGTATTTCTCATACCACTTCTGGACTATGGGCAGCGGATGCTGGATCCGCTCGGCAGTTTCTTCCACACTTTTTCCTTCTTCAAACTGTCTGCAGGCAACCGAGTACATACTCTCAGCCACTTCGATCAGATGGTCGTCCGGATCATAGATGCGGATTCCTTTCTGGAGCCAGGGATAGATCCGGGATTCGTCGAGGCGTTTTACTTCCGGATGAGCATCCAGTAGCGTCAGAAAGCTTTCAAAATCTTCTGTTTCAAAATAAAGCTCCATGGTATTAGAATGATATCTCATGGTCTCAGGCGGGAACCCTGCGATCTTATCAAAATGTTCCTGCAGAGTCAGCCCGTCGGTCAGTATCTTACACCATCCCAGGTCTGTGGTGACTTCCATATCGAACAGATCTTTGTAAAACTGCAGGGATGCAGGCATATCTGTTACAGCGATCAGGGTATTACAGTATTTCATGGCATGTTCCTTCCTTATAAAAATATTTGACATTGATTTTATAAGAAATTGTCTCGATTGTATTGTATATTTCCGACATAATCATGGGCATGTTTTTTTGCTGTCTGAATATCCATGGTATGGTAGCGCCGGAATTCCCGCGTGAGGTGGGCCTGGTCGGTATAGCCATATTTGTGAATCGCATCCAATATCTGAAATCCGGGATTCCTTAAAATGTCATTCCACAGACACTGATAACGTACAAGACTGCAGAGCTTCTTGGGGGTGATGCCGATATATTCGTGGAATAATCGTTCCAGATGCCTTTCGCTGATAAAACATTCCTTTGCCAGTTCTGTGACGCTTAAGGTTCCTTGTCGGGAGAGAAGCAGGTTTACGGCCTGGTCGGTCACGCTGTTCTGCTGCTCTTGATCCGAATACCGAAAAAACAGTTCCTCCGTTAGATGGCTTCGTTCTTCCAGAGAATGCGTTTCCCAAAGCTGCGGCTTCAGAACCTGATCCAGCCAGTGAAATCTGGACTGTGCATCACAGTATTCGTTCATAGTACCTTTCAGGGAATCCTCTGAAAAAGCATGGGCACTCCAGGCATAAAACCGAATTGCAAATACAGAGATGAGATGTCCGGGTGGTGTATCCTCACAGTTTACAAAACTGGTGTCGTTGATCCCGCAGAATTTCCCGGTGATCGTGTTTTCCGTATAGTCAATGTGATAGATGATGTCCACACAGGTATCCGGGATTACAACAGTCTTTGTGTCATCATTTTTCTGCTTGACATATGGATAAGCGCTTCCCCAGAAGCAGCGGATGTACCTGGCCAGTTGCGGGTTTGCAGGCAATAATTCCCAGTATGTATGATCCCGTCTGAAAGGGGTCGCCGTCAACGGCATGTAAAAAATGTTTTTCATGATATTGTATTATGGCAATTCCCCTGGACAATGTCAATTTTATTTTTGGAAAATTGAAAGAAGTGGTTGTCGAGAAAAGCAGTCCTGGCTGTATGATAAGCAGCGCTGTGTGGATTGGAGCGGACAGTGGGTCGGTTTTGTCCGTCTCAAACGGACGTCTGAGTCCGACCGAGACGGACAAAGCCGATTCACTGTCCGATACACTCCATACGAGCGCTTATCATACAGCCGGGACGATTTTCCCGACAGTCCTTTGTGCCTACAAAATTTTCAAACTTGCCCATAATTTCCCTTAAAAAGATTAATATGTGTACTATTGACAAAACTCTATAATGTATGTATAATCCATGACAAGTGGTATAGACGTCTTGACGTCATGATGGGAGGGAAGATATGGAACCTATTGTGGAATTAAAAAACATTGTGAAGCAGTTTCCGGGAGTGCTTGCAAATGATCATGTAAATCTTTCCCTGTATCCAGGGGAGACTCATGCACTGGTTGGGGAAAATGGGGCAGGTAAAAGTACACTGATGAAGATATTGTATGGTCAGTATGTGCCTGATGAAGGAGAGATTCTGATTGATGGAAAACCCTGTCGCTATGATGTGACTGGTGCCCGTCAGCATAAGATCGGCATGGTATACCAGAATTTTATGCAGATTCCGCAGATGAGTATTCTGGAAAATATTATTCTTGGGAATGCGCCGCTTAAAAGAGGAATGATCGATTATGCATCGGCAGAGAAAAAGGTTCAGTCCTATCTGGAACGGTTTCGTATGCCGGTGTCACCGAATACACTGCTTCAAAATCTGTCGGTTGGTGAAAGACAGAAAATAGAGATTATCAAAGTTCTCTATTTTGATGCCAGAATCCTGATACTGGATGAACCAACAGCTGTTTTGACGCCACAGGAGTCAGAAGAATTGTTTCAGATCATTAAGACTCTCAAGGAAGAACAGAGATCGATTGTATTTATTTCACACAAATTAAGAGAAGTAATTGCAGTGGGAGACCGGATCACTGTGATGAGCAAAGGACGTGTTGTACAGGATGGATGGACCCGGGGAAATGTGACTGAGACGGAGATTGCCCGTGCAATGATTGGAAAGCAGAACGTACAGCTGATTCAGAATCAGTGCGAAAAAGCTCCAGGAGATACCATTCTGAGGTTAAACAGACTGTGGTACTTTGATGAGCTTGGAATCCCCAGGCTGCGGGATCTGTCCTTTCAGGTGCGAAGCGGGGAGATCCTGGGAATCGGGGGAGTTGAGGGAAATGGTCAGACGGAGCTAATTCGTATACTGATCGGGATGCTTCGTCCCTCTTATGGGGAGATTCTGGTAGGCGAGGAAGATCTGACAGGTGCATCCGTGGCGAAGAGGCGTCAGGCAGGTATCGGATTTGTATCGGACGACCGTATGACAGAAGGGCTGGTTCTGGATGGAACGATCGAAGATAATGTCATTGCCGGTAATGAATACGATGCAGAATTTTCAGATCATTTTCTTCTGAAATATGGACAGATTCGGGAATACTGTAAAAACCTGATCGATGAATATGACATCAAAGGACTGACTTCAGGGAAACATGTAAAAATGTTGTCGGGAGGAAATATGCAGAAGATCATTCTGGCAAGAGAGATTGAGAGAAACCCAAAAGTGTTAATCGCAGCACAGCCTACCAGAGGACTGGATATCGGAGCGATCAATTCCGTTAGGGAACTTCTTCTGGAACAGAAGATGGCGGGGACAGCGGTCATTCTCGTATCGGCGGATCTGGAGGAGCTGATGTCATTAAGCGACCGGATGATCATACTTTTTGAAGGCTCCATATCAGGAGAAGTTACAGATATGAAGCATGTAACAGAGGAAGAAATAGGGTTGATGATGGGAGGTGCGAAAGACCATGCAGAATAAAAAGGTGATTAACTCAGTTCTTGCAATTATTATTGCATTTTTCATGGGCGGCCTTATGGTACTGCTCTCTGGTGACAGTCCGGTGGAAACCTATACAGTGCTGCTGAAAGGTTCCTTTGGAAGCTGGAGCGCGGTGAAGAATACCATTCGTTACAGTATACCGGTGGTATTACTGGCATATTCGTTTTCAATCTGTAATCAATGCGGGTACTTTAATATCAGCCATGAAAGCCAGATGTACAGTGCATCACTGGCAATGGTCATGGTGTCTGAACTGACACAGGGTTGTCCCTCTTGGATCCGGATGATCCTCATGATGGTGGCAGCATGTACCGCATCTGTTGTGGCATGCCTGATTCCGGCAGTCGCCAAGTTTGGGCTTGGAGTTAGCGAAGTGGTGGTAGGAGTCATGATGAATTATTTGATGGCTTATTTTACAAAACATATGATTGCATTTTCATTTATCGCTCAGCCGGGATCGTCTTCGATCATGTCACTTCCGGTCAAAGAGTCGATAGGAGCAGTATCGATAACTGTCAGTACTGTGCTGATCGTGATTCTGTATCAGTTTGTGATGAAGAGAACGATCCCGGGATACCGGCTGTCGATCGTTGGAAGGAATCCGCTATTTGCAAAAGCCAGTGGGCTGCCCTCCATGAAGATCCTGCTGTCTTCGGCAGTTGTGGGAGGCCTTCTTACCGGAATCTGTGCCATTGGAGAGATGCTTGGATATTATCATATCA
>CAMWMT010000182.1 GCA_947175375.1 uncultured Clostridiaceae bacterium
ATGTTCCAGTTTGTAGAATAGTTGAAGGGAAAATGTATTTTACCAGAGTAGAAACTTATCCTTTTCTAAAAGACGCAGTGAGAGAGTCACTTCATAATGCACTTGAGCATTTCCGTTGAAGTGCTGGGATAACTATTGCGGAGATAGATATGAAAAACCTTTATTTAATCGGCGGAACAATGGGAATTGGCAAAACAACAGTAAGCCAGCAGTTAAAAAAAGATTTGGCTAACAGCGTTTTTCTTGATGGTGATTGGTGTTGGGATGCCAGCCCATTCCAAGTAACTGAAGAGACTAAGGAAATGGTTGTGCGTAATATTTGCTATTTGTTGAATAGTTTTCTTCACTGTTCTGTGTATGATAATATTATTTTTTGTTGGGTAATGCATGAACAATCTATTATTGATTGTATTATGGGAAAATTGGATATAGAACATTGCAGGGTCAAAAGAATTTCACTAATTGCTGATGAAAGTAACTTGCGTGACAGATTAACGGCAGATATAACAAGAGGGATTCGTACTGCTGATGCTATTAACAGAAGTGTCTCAAGGATTTCTATGTATCAATCTCTTGATACGATTAAAATTGATACAAGTAATAAAACTATTCAGGTAATTGCAGATGAAATTATGATGCTATAATACAGACAACTCTCAGCTTGTAGGATAATTATAGGGAACAACCAGAAGATGATGACCGGCGAAAAGGAGAGGAGTAACAGGCATGGAATTTCCTTTTTATGATGAACCTGATACCGCTACAATTATCTGCTGCCATATAATGGAGAATACAAATCCTATTTTGTATGTGTCACATGATGAAGATGATGGAATGTGGCAATTTCTATGTGGAAAAGTGCATGAAATGGAAGAAGCAAAGTTAGTATCTCTAAAATGGGTCTTTGATTTAGATAACACTATTGCTGTTCTAAGAGATATGCCTTGTGGTTACTATGCGGAAAGAAAAACACAACACGATGATTGGATTATTAGAAAACGATAAGTTTTAGTTATCGAAATTTATGAAACATATCAAGGAGGGATAATCCATGAGCTGGGATGTTTTGATGATAAGAACAAAAACCAACAATGAAGCAGAGTTGCGTGTAATAGCAAGTGAAAATATCATTCCATTTAAGCAGACAGAAATAGCCGATGAGATAAAGAAAATTTCGACTGAACTTGGTGCCTTGTACGACTGTAATGATCTGTCATGGCAGGACCTTGACAGTGATAGTTGGTCGATAGAATTTAATGTTGGAAAAGATACGGAAACAGAGTGTGTTATGCTGCATATCAGGGGTGGTGAGCCGAAAGAAGTATTTTCTATTTTGATGGCTAACCTGAACACCCGGCTTGTGGATTGCAGTACAGGTGAATTCATTACTCCGGGCAAACCCACTTCGTTTGAGAGGTGGAAAGCATATCGTGATAAGATCGTAAATGGTCAAAAAATATAAGTTGAATTTTAATGTACAAAATTATCACGGAGGCAAATTTGTGAATAATCAAAAAATGGATATAGTAAATGATATGGAATTCACTTCTTTATATCAAAAGTCAAAAAATCTGATTGATAATGCCAGAAACAATATGGGGCAGATGGCAAATGCGATTACAGTCATTACAAGTTTTTTGTTGGGGCATTATATTGTCGAACAGGAGCAGCAAGGACTGGAACGTGCAAAATACGGTTCAAAGATAATAGATTCCTTGTCTGCATATCTTACGAAAGAATATGGAAGAGGTTTTTCCAGAAGTAATGTTGCTGGAATGAGACAGTTCTACATGGCCTATAAGGATAGAGAAAATGAAATTGTCCAATCGCAAATTGGACAATTGGGACAGGGACTCGGAATTGTCCAATCGGGAATTGGACAATTAGACATAGCATATTCCAAACTTCCATTTAAACTGAGTTGGACGCATTATCAGATACTTATGCGTATTGAAGATAAAGATGAGAGGAGTTTTTATGAAAAAGAAGCGATACGTTCTAATTGGAATGTATCGACTTTAAAAAGACAATATCATTCTAGCCTATATGAAAGGCTTGCTTTAAGCCGAGACAAAGGAGACGTGTTGAGACTGGCAAATGAAGGTGCAATACCTCAAAAACCGAAGGACATTTTACATACTCCATATGTTCTTGAATTTGCCGGATTGGAGGATAAGGCATCTTACCATGAAAGTGATCTGGAATCGGCAGTCATTGATAAAATGCAGAAATTTTTGTTAGAATTGGGAACGGGATTTTTATTTGAACAACGTCAGAAGCGCTTTACATTTAATGACAAAAATTTTTATGTTGACTTGATTCTATACAACCGTCTGTTGCGGTGTTATGTGCTTATTGATTTTAAGGCTGATGAACTGACTCACCAGGATTTAGGACAGATGCAGATGTACGTCAATTATTATGACCGTTATGAAAGAATAGAAGGAGAAAATCCAACAATCGGTATTTTACTTTGCAAAAAGAGTGATGAAGCTTTGGTTGATCTGACATTGCCGGAAGATGCCAATATTTATGCAAAGGAGTATAAACTATATCTGCCAGATAAAAAAGTATTGCAGCTAAAATTAAAAGAATGGATTGATGAAGAACAAGACAAAAATGGAAAAGCATAAAATATTCCCTTATAAAGATAAATTTTCCCAAAATACATATGAAATGGAACCAGCAGAGAGTTCCGGAATCTCCCGTGGTTTCCTTCCGGTCTGCCGTGAGGATATGGAGGAACTAGGGCTTCATCAGCTGGATTTTGTCTATGTGATCGGGGATGCCTATGTGGATCATCCGTCCTTCGGACCTGCCATCATCAGCCGGGTGCTGCAGGCACATGGATATACGGTGGGCATGATTCCGCAACCGGATTTTAGAGATGCGAATAGTATTACGATATTTGGTGAACCGCGTCTGGGATTTCTGGTGTCTGCCGGAAATATGGATTCCATGGTCAATCATTATACAGCGGCAAAAAAGCATCGGAGCACAGACAGCTATACGCCGGGCGGTGAGATGGGCAGAAGACCGGACCGGGCAGTGATCGTTTACTGTAACCTGATCCGGCAAAAATATAAGAGAGTTCCAATCATAGTAGGCGGTATTGAAGCATCTCTGCGTCGGTTGGCGCATTATGATTACTGGACCGATTTTCTTCGGCGGTCCATCCTGCTGGAGAGCGGGGCGGATCTGATCTCCTACGGAATGGGAGAGCGGTCTGTGACAGCAGTTGCGGAAGCGCTGGATGCAGGGCTTCCGGTACAGGAGATTACCTATATTCCGGGAACGGTGTGCAAGGTTCGGTCTCTTTCTCAGATCAGCGATTACATCCTGCTGCCAGAATATGAAGAATTGTTAAAGGATAAAAAAAGATACGCGGAGAGTTTTTATATCCAGTATTGTAATACTGATCCCTTTGCCGGGAAGAGGCTTGTAGAGCCTTATTCCAAAAGCTGTTATGTGGTTCAGAATCCGGCATCAGAGCCGCTGTCTCAGGAGGAGATGGATGAGATCTACGGGCTTCCCTATCAGAGAACCTGGCATCCCATGTACGACCAGGCAGGAGGAATTCCGGCATTTTCGGAAGTGAAGTTCAGTCTGGTAAGTAACAGAGGATGCTTTGGAGGATGCTCTTTCTGTGCGCTGACGTTTCATCAGGGAAGGATCGTCCAGACGAGAAGCCATGAGTCTCTGCTGGCAGAGGCAGAACGAATGACAGAGGAGCCGGATTTTAAGGGATATATTCATGATGTGGGCGGTCCTACGGCGGATTTTCGCGCGCCGTCCTGTGAGAAGCAGAAAACGAAAGGGGTATGCCCCGGGAAACAATGCCTGTTCCCGGAACCGTGTAAAAATCTGAAAGCGGATCACAGAGATTATCTTCAGCTGCTTCGAAAGCTGCGTGCGCTGCCCAGGGTGAAGAAAGTATTTATCCGTTCCGGTATCCGGTTTGACTATGTGCTGGCGGACCAGAACAGTCATTTTCTGGAAGAACTGTGCCGTTATCATGTGAGCGGTCAGCTGAAAGTGGCACCGGAGCATGTCAGTGATGCAGTGCTTTCTTATCTCGGAAAGCCGAAACATGCAGTGTATGAAGAGTTTTCCAGACAATACCAGAGGATGAACGAAAGGCTTGGCATGAAGCAGTATCTGGTGCCTTATCTCATGTCCTCGCATCCGGGAAGCACGATGAAAGAAGCGGTAAAGCTGGCTGAATACTGCAGAGATCTTGGTTATATGCCGGAACAGGTACAGGATTTCTATCCGACGCCGTCCACCATATCCACCTGTATGTACTATACTGGTCTGGATCCCCGGACGATGAAGCCGATCTATGTGCCCCAAAGCCTTCATGAAAAAGAGATGCAGCGGGCGCTGATCCAGTATCGGAATCCGAAGAACCGTGCATTAGTGGAAGAAGCTCTGAAGCTGGCAGGACGGGAGGATCTGATTGGCTATGGTCCTAAATGCCTGCTGCGTCCGGAAGGGAAAAAAGAGCTGTCTGTGCAGCATGGAGACAGGAAAACGCCTGTTCCGCGGCAGAAGAAAAAGAAGACGATCCGGAATGTCCACCGGAAAAAACAGGAGAGATAGATGCGTACAAAACTTGCAAAGGGAAGTTATGGATATCTGAACCGGAATAAGATTCAGGCGTGGATGCGGGCGGCTCTGATGCTGTCCGTTCCGGTCGTGATCTTTCTGTCTGCCTGGTTCATCCATGGGACCCGTGAAAATGTCATGACGGTCGTTGCGATTGTTGGGTGCCTGCCCGGCTGTAATCAGGTGGTGCGTGCCATCATGGCAAGCCGTTATCATTCCATGAAGAAGGATCTATGGGAGAAAGTGGAGGAGGCAAGAGGCGATCTGCCGGTTCTCTACGAAAATGTATTCACTTCTTATGAGGTCAATTACTATGTGGACTGTATCGCAGTATATGGAAGAGAAGTGGTGGGATATTCCAGTGATGGCAGTCTGGATGCGACGAAAGCGGCGGAGCATATACGGACCATGTTAAAGAACAGCTCCTATAAACAGAATGTGAAGATTATGAAAGAGCAGAAGGCATTTCTGGAGCGGATCAGAGGGATGGCCAAAAGCGAGCCAGAACCTGTGCCGTTTCAGGGAGATGACCGCTATCCCGGATTTACAAGGGACGAGATCGTCCTGCACCTTCTGATGGCGATCTCGTTATAGACTGGCAGGAGGCATCTATGAAGTTGATTACGGTGGGGGAGAACGAAGCAGGGCAGCGCATGGACAAACTTTTGTCCCGGTATCTTCGGGAAGCTCCCAAAAGTTTTCTGTATAAAATGCTGCGGAAGAAAAATATTACACTGAATGGTAAGAAAGCGGATGGCAGTGAAAAGGTGCAGCCCGGTGATTAGATTCGTATTTTCATAGCGGATGATACATATGAAAAGTTTGCCGGACATCCGGAAAAAAAACGTGTATCTTATCCGGTGATGAATCTGGATATTATTTATGAAGATGAACATATCCTGCTGGTCAATAAACCTGTGGGGATGCTAACGCAGAAGGCGAAGCCGGAGGATATCTCGCTGAATGAATATCTGCTTGGATATCTGCAGCAGAGCGCACAGTGGAGCGAAGAGGCGGGGCAGGAAGAGGATGATGGAATCGTCCGTGCCAATTATGTTTTTCGACCGTCTGTCTGCAACCGTCTGGATCGGAATACCAGCGGGATCGTGGTCTGCGGAAAATCGCTGGCAGGGCTTCGGAAGATGTCGGAGCTTTTGCGAGACCGGAGCATGCACAAATATTATCAATGTCTTGTGTCAGGAAAGATTACAGAGAGAAGGAATATCCGGGGATATTTATGGAAGGATCTGTCTGTAAATAAAGTATATATACTGGCAGAGGACAGAAAAGACGCGGCATTCATAGAGACAGAGTATCGTCCAATTCAGGTATTTTCAGACAGTACGCTTCTGGAGGTCAGGCTGATTACAGGGCGTTCCCATCAGATCCGCGCGCATCTTGCTTCGGAGGGG
>CAMWMT010000183.1 GCA_947175375.1 uncultured Clostridiaceae bacterium
TGTAACCGCCCTTCTATATCTACTTTGGCCTCTCCCCGCCCAGCGCTTACATCCTCGCTCCCCTGACCCCCTCCAGTGTCAAAAGTGATTACCGGCGTCCCGCACGAGAGTGCTTCCAGATTTGTAGTCGGAAAATTGTCCTCCAGGGTAGCGTTGACGAACACATCCGCCATGGAATAGTACTCTGCCAGCTCTTCTGCCGAGGAAGTCCTCGTTCGTCCGATCATATTTCCCGGAAGCTTACGCAACTGTTTTTTTGACAAGCCGATCAGGATGATCCGGTAGTCTTCCGGAAGCCTCTCTGCCAGTTCCAGCAAATACGGAAGTCCTTTCCGCCGTTCCCACACGTTCGCCACACCCAGGATCACGAACTTCCCGAAAAACCCAAGTTCCTGCCGCAACCTGCTTTCTACCGGCCGGAAGATCTTCCGGTCGATTCCGTTTGGTATCACTTTCACCGGATATTCCTGAAGGAAGGACTGCTCTGCCTGCATCTCAAGCCACCGGGACGGAACGACGACTGTCAGATCCGGTACTCCGGTAAATGCAGCCTTCTTTCTTATATAATTGCTCTCTGTCCGGTTTTTAAACAGGGCATAAGGATAAGTTTTTCTGTATTCGGTGCATCCGCGGCAGCCGGTCTTCCAGTTATCACATCCGGTATAATCATAAAAGGCGCAGTGCCCGGTATAGGACCAGCAGTCGTGCAGGGTCCAGACGACCGGTTTCCCCGCCGCTTTCAGATATTCAAATAAAAGTTCGATCTGCAATATAAAGCCATGGATATTGTGCAGATGGATCACATCCGGATCCCACTCCCGGATCTTCCGGATGAGCCGCCTGGTCTGTCCTGCGGAAGCAAATCCATGCTCTCCCCTGAAAAAGGTGGAGAGTACATGCAGCGCCATGTCCGACGCGGAGCCGAAGCGGTATGCGCAAATACCTTCTGGCGCTTTCTGGCGGCCATAGGCTATGAGGGGAGTGTCCCCGTTTTTCTCCAGTGTATGATAGATGTCCACCATGATCCGACCCACGCTGCCACTGCCGCATACGGTGCTGATCTGCAAGACTTTGATGTTCATGATAATCCCTCTTGATGTTGCTAAAGTGGACGCCATCGCAGGTGGGAAGTTCTCCCCTCAGACCCGGGGCAACGCTTCGGCGAGCTAAGCGCTAACTGCGACCAGCGACGCTCGGGAGAGCCCTCGCGCCGGGTCTTCGTAAGCGCTGGATCTCGCCGAAGCTAAAAGCGCCCCAAAAGGGCCTTCGGGGAGAGCTTCCCACCTGCAATGGCTGGCTTTGGCAAAGGACAATGTACTAAATGGGGCTGATGTCCTTGAAACCCTCCGTTGCCTGTATCTTTTTTCTATGTTATACTGATTTTACTACGCATCTGCGCGGTCGGATGTCCGATATGCAGATATATCATATAGTATAAGCGAGGTATCTCAATGATAATCATACAACCTTCGGGCGGTTTATGCAATAGAATGCGCGTGATTAATTCCGGATGGAAGCTTGCCAGGGAACGGCAGGAAAAACTCCTCGTGCTCTGGAACTGCAATCCAGAGCTGAACTGTCCTTTTGACGCGCTGTTCCGTCCGGTGAAAGAATTTAAGATCACCAGTATCCATTCCGTCGCTGATCCGCGCAAGTTATTTTATCAGAAAACTGCCCGTAGCTATCTGACCAATGAGGAACTGATCGAACACAGAAATCAGGACGGATGCCTGGACAGAGGCTATGCTGTCGGTCTGAAGAGTAATCTTTATATTTTTACATGGGAATGGTTTTATCCGTCTGAAGACTATCATCTGTTCGTACCCACCGAGGCACTGCAGATGCGGATCGATGAGATGACTGCCCAGTTCGGACAGTCCTGTGTGGGAGTGCATATCCGGCGGACAGACAATCAACCTGCCATTGGAAAAAGCTCTACGGATGCTTTTCTGGATTCCATGCGCCGGGAAATCTCTGCAGACCCGGATACGATGTTCTATCTGGCAACGGATGACATGAAAGAAGAGGCACGACTTCGGGAAGTATTCCCTGACCGCATCCTCTCCAATCGGAACCGATGCCTTCGGAGAGACAGCAGAAACGGCATGAAGGATGCCCTTCTGGACCTTTACTGTCTTGCTGCCACCCGGAAGATCATCGGCAGTTATTTCAGTTCTTTTACAGATATCGCTGCAGATATGCATAAAATCCCGCTAACTATTGCCGGAGAATAGGGGGATTGTCGAAAAATCCGATCCCGGCTGTATGATAAGCAGCGCTGTGTGGATTGGAGCGGACAGTGGGTCGGTTTTGTCTGTCTCAAACGGACGTCTGAGTCCGATTGAGACAGACAAAGCCGATTCAGTGTCCGATACACTCCATACAAGCGCTTATCATACAGCCGGGGCTGAGGGCTGAACTTTCCCGACATCCCCTTCTATTCCCCGCTGCAGGATCTCTGGACGATCTGGTATACCTCCTGGTAATCCTTTCCGTGTGTCCTGCACAGGGCGACCACACTGTTGTATTCCGGAATGTATCTTTCCATGCTGCCATACCTGCATACTTTTACCTGGGCTTCCCCAAGAACAGTCTGCACGGTTTTAAGTTCACGCCGCAGGACGGTACGCTCCATGGGAATCCGCCGGATGCCAATGGTCGTAGTTTCTTTAAAAATGATCTCTTCCATGCGTCCGATATCTTCTTCGGTACAGAGTACGTTCAACTGATAAGCCGGACGGTTCTTTTTCATGTAGACCGGCATATAATGCACATCCCTAGCACCGGCCTCCATCAGGCGTTCCATGGTGTAGCCAAGGCTTTCCCCGGTACAATCATCAACGTTTGTCTCCAGTTTATAGATAAAATCTTTATCCTCTGCCTGATCCTCAATCAGCATGGCGCGCAGAATTCCAGGACAGTCATATTCTCTCTTCCCGGCGCCCATGCCTGTCTTTTTCACAGTAAATACTTCCGGAAGCCGGCTGCTGGTCCGAATTGCCGCTGCGACAGCCGCCCCTGTCGGAGTCACCAGTTCTCCCTGTGTCGATGTAATATGGAGCGGGAGCCCGTGAGCCTTCACGATGTTCATGACCGCAGGCACGGGAACCGGGAGAATCCCATGCTGGCAACGGATGGTTCCCTGGCCTTCGTTCAGCTTCGGGACTACCACATCTGTGACTCCCAGATTGTCCAGACAGACGGCCACAGCTACGATATCCACAATGGAATCCACCGCGCCAACCTCGTGAAAATGCACCTGCTCCTTTGGCACTCCGTGAGCTTCTGCCTCTGCTTCTGCCAAAATCTCAAAGATACGGGATGCTGTCTTTTTCGCACGCTCTGTCATATCTGCATGGCCGATCATGTGCAGAATCTCCAAAAGCCCTCTGTGCTCGTGGGCATGGTTGCCGTGTGCGTGAACGTGGCTGTAGGTTTCCCCATTAGAGTTGTGCGTGTGAACATGCGTTTCCTCATGGCGGCCGGGTTCTGTATGCATATGATCATGCATTTCTTTATGCCCATGCAGATATTCCATATCATGATCGTGATTTTCATGTGCTGCATCCAGTATTACATGAAAATCACATACATCAAGGCCTGCTTTCTTCACCCGGCTTACCACAGTCCGGAATCCATCCGCCGGAAGACTTTTAAGTGCCCGCTCCAGTACTTCCTGATCTGCCCCCAGATCCAAAAGCGCTGCCACTGTCATATCACCACTGATTCCGCTTTCACATTCCAGATATAATATTTTCTTCTCCATACGGTATCCATCTCCTGTCTCTTCTTGTCCTGATCTCTTCTTTCTCATGCATCTATGATAAAATCATAGCTTCCGCTTCCTACCGTCTCTTTCTCTTTTCCGGGAAGGGCGATCACAGCGGTGGTATTTGCCGGGATCTCTGCATGTACGTAGATAACATGGTCCACGATCCGCCAGTCAACAGCTGCTGTTCCATAAGGGGTATTTTCACTGACAGAAACACTAGTCAGGCCGCTGTCAAACGACGGTGAAATAAGGATCTTTTTATAACCCGGCTCCAGCATCTGAAGACCTCCCAGATGGCGGTACATCCAGTCCCCGATACAGCCAAAAGCATAATGATTATAGCTGTAAGTGCTTACTGTCCCGTCTTCTCCTATGGCTCCCCAGCTTTCCCACATAGTGGTTCCACCTTTCATGACCTTATAAAGCCAGCCTGGGCATGCGGTCTGAAACAAAATTTTATAAGCCATATCTTTCCGTCCGTTATCACACAGGACATCCATCAGGAACAGGACGCTTAAGAATCCGGTATCCAGGCAGTCTCTGTTCTTATGGATCAGACTGCAAAGACGTTCTGTCATCTTCGGGCGAATATCCTCAGGCACAAGCCCCATCTGGAGCGCTATGACATAGATTCCCTGGAAATCCGCATCCATCGTGCCGTCTTCATGAACATATTCTGCAATAAAAGCCTCCCGGATATTCTCATAGAGTTCCTGATACGCAGAAGCATCCTGATCCTGTCCGAGAATTCTGGCTATCTCCGCCATATTTTTCGCGCTGAACGCATAGTAGGCCGGCGCTACATACCCCATGGTTGCATAAGCGGTCTCGTTCATGGCAGCGCCGTCCGGATTCCCCAGGACAATACTGGGAATCAGCCAGTCCCCAAAATGAAAATCCGTGCTCCAAAGATACCGGTCTCTCTCTTTTCTGTCTTCCGGCCAGTCTTCATAGCCTTCCGGATGATGGTTCTCTGCCCGATCTTTGATATATTCCATCCAGCGTTTCATGGCATCATAATTCTCTTCCAGGATTCTTCTGTCACCATACATCTTATAAACCGTATATGGCACGATGATCACTGCATCGCCCCAGCCGCAACTGGTATCCGAGCCAAGATTATTTTTTAAAAATGTGGCATAGGCTTTCAGATAAGGCACGATCATCGGAATAGCTCCGTTGTCAAGCTGGTCAGCGCGCACATTAGCCATCCAGGAAGTAAGGAATGCATCCGCGCTCCGGTTAAAGCAGAGCGTCGGCGCATAAGCCATGATATCCCCCGTCCAACCCGCTTTCTCACGCTGCGGACAGTCCGTAGGAATCGAGATGGTATTGGAAACCTGGCTCCACCAGATATTGCTCTGCAGCTGGTTCAGGCGGGAGTCGGAAGTATGAAAATGACCGATATCCTCCATTTCGCTGCTGTAGGCGAAGACTCTGAAATTGTTGACCGACAGTTCTCCCGGCCATCCGGTAATACGCACGTACCGGAATCCGTGATAAGTAAAAGACGGACGCCAGGTCTGAAAACCGTCTTTTGTAATGTAAATATCAGTCTGTTCTTTGTTAATGTTCAAAATACTGTTGAAGTAATTCCCATCTGTATCCAGCACTTCAAAATGCTCCAGGGTGATCGTGTGTCCAGCTGTAGCTGACAGTGTGATCTCCAGATTTCCAGCCAGAATCTGCCCGGCATCCAGGATCAGATCACCGTTAGGCGCCGTAAAGATCCGCTCCGGTCGGAAGATACACACAGGTCTTACCGGCGGCGCGATCTGCCCCACCAGATGCTCTTTATCATAAGATACTTTCTTTACGGAAGTCCACTCTGCATCCTCATATTCCGGAGTGCTCCAGCCTGCCAGCTCCCTGCGGGCATCATATTTTTCTCCAACAAACAGATCTGAGAAAATGACAGGACCTGTAAGGGAGACTCCCTGTTCCCCTGTGACAAAGTCTACCGTTGTATCACCATACTCAATCTCGGCATCCAGCAACAGACCTAACGTATCCCCGTACTGACAGCAATCGCCGGTCGTTCCGACCCTGCCGATCCACCAGCCGTCCGCAAGTACCACGCCGATAACATTCTTCCCTTTATGAAGAAAAGGCGTGATATCATAAGTCTGGTATTCCAGCAGCCTGTTATAGGAAGTGTTTTCCGGCGCAAACTCCCTGTCATCCGGACGAACCCCATTGATCTCCAGCCTGTAAAGGCCATGGGCAGTTATGTACACTCTGGCAC
>CAMWMT010000184.1 GCA_947175375.1 uncultured Clostridiaceae bacterium
GCATTGGTCGCAGTAATCTGACCTCTCCAGCTCTGCTCCACAGTTAAAACATTTCATATATTCACCTTTTCTACTGATGTTCTTTTATTCCCTTTAGCATTTCATCCATTAGATCGGATACGTCAGAAAGGTTGTTATTGTAAACGGTGTCCTCCACCTGATCGATCTCAGGACTCGGACGGAATTTCTTTAATTCTTCTTCAAAATCAAGCATAGTCTCTGCTCCTTATAATACTCTTCAAACTGCCTGCCAGATATAGGGAACCGACACAGAACAGTATCCCGTCCCCTTTCTTCTGAAGTGCTGTGTCCAGTGCATCCGGGATGGAAGCAACCACTGTAACCTCCTGACTCGTATATTTCCTGAATATATGGGCCAGCTCATCCGCCGGTATATAACGATCCGACTCAATCTCCGTGACCACCACACCGGACAGGTCCAGATTCTCACAGATGGTCCGTATCATCCCTTCATAATCCTTTTCTTTTACACAGGAAAATAGCAGCGTAACTTTTGTATCCTTCTGAAACCTCCGAGCAGTCTTCACGAACTCCTCTACACCCGAATCATTGTGAGCACCGTCTAAAATCACACCCGGCAGGATGGTCTCCATACGTCCTTCCCAGCGCATCCGCTCCATACCCTTATGGATAACCTCCTCCGTCAGCCCGATATCCAGCACATGAGCTGCCGTCACCGCTTCCATTGCATTCATGATCTGATATTCTGCCACACTGGAGATCGACACATCCATAGGTAAATAATACCCAGTATCCATGGAAAAATCAATCGTTTTCTGGGTGTTCATTAAAATTTTATACATATCCGGGCGTATCGCATAAGCTTTTGCATGCATTTCATCAGCTTTCTTTAAGATCGCCGCCTCCACATCTGGCCTGGTCCCGTCATATACAACTGGGCATCCTTCCTTGATGATGCCTGCCTTTTCACCCGCGATCTCTTCATACGTATTGCCGAGATATTCCGTGTGCTCCAAGCTGATGGATGTGATCACGCTGACCAGGGGCTTTTCGATCACATTGGTGGCATCAAGGCGTCCGCCAAGTCCGGTCTCCAGTACCACATATTCCATCCCGCTTTTATCAAAGATGTAGATTCCCATCAGGAACAGAAGTTCAAAAAAGGTCGGATGCGAAAAATCTTCCGGCTGCTCTTTCAGAAGACGGTGCACAATATCCATCACCGCCTCAAACGCCTCCAGAAACAGTTCATTGGATACCATCTTCTGGTTCAGCTGGAACCGCTCATTGATATCCACCAGATGGGGCGAGATAAATAGTCCCGTCTGCTTTCCTGCCGTTGTCAGAATGGAAGACAGATACGCGCATACGGACCCTTTTCCATTGGAGCCCGCCACATGAATCAACTTCATGCGGCGCTCCGGATGTCCCATAGCTTCCAGTACCATTCTGGTATTTTCCAGTGTATTCTTTGTCGTAAACCTGGGCGTATCATTAATATATGCTTCTGCTTCTCTGTAATTCATCTCATTCTCCAAGCTGAGCCAGCCGTTCTTTCACCTGGTCCATCATCTGCGTATATTTTTCAAGCTTCTCCTTCTCCTCCTGGATCTTGGCCGCCGGAGCCTTGCTCACAAATTTCTCATTGTTCAGCATGCCGTTCACGCGGGCAAGTTCCTTCTGAAGACGTACTTCCTCCTTTTTCAGGCGTTCCTTCTCCTTTGCCAGATCCAGAAGCTCATCCAGTGGCATATAGACGGCCGCCTCCGGGATCATGGTAGACACGGCGCTCTCTTCGATGCCGGCCTTGTCTGCCTGTACCTTTACTTCTGATGCAAAACTTAAGGCTGCGAAAAAGCTTCTGCCCTGCTCAAAGATCTCCCGAACCTGCGGATTTTCAGACACTACATAGACCGTCGCCTTCTTGCTGTTCGGCACGTTCATGTCCGTGCGGACATTCCGGATGCCACGTACTGCCTCCTTGATCATGGAAATGGCATGTTCTTCTGCCGCAAAATTCCATTCCTCTTTGTACTCCGGCCAGGAAGAGATCATGATGGACTCTTCATCAGACAGATTACAGAAGATCTCTTCCGTAATAAACGGCATATACGGATGCAGCATTTTCAGTGCATTAATCAACACCTGTTTTAAAGTCCACAAAGCTGCTTCTCTAGTCGTATCTTCCTTATTCCATAGACGAGGCTTCACCATCTCGATATACCAGTCACAGAATTCATCCCATATGAAATCATAGATCTTCTGTACCGCAATACCCAGCTCAAAGCTGTCCATGTTACCTGTCACTTCTTCTGCCAGGCTGTTGACTTTGGACAATATCCACTTATCTGCCGCGGTCAGTGCAGAAGCATCCACCTCTGCGATTTTCTGATCCTCCAGGTTCATCATAATAAATCTGGAAGCATTCCATACCTTATTGGCAAAGTTCCGGCTAGACTTCACGCGCTCCATATAGAACCGCATATCATTACCTGGTGCGTTGCCTGTTACCAGAGTCAGGCGCAGGGCATCTGCACCATACTCGCTGATGATCTCCAGCGGGTCGATTCCGTTTCCAAGGGATTTGCTCATCTTTCGTCCCTGAGAATCCCGGACCAGACCATGAATCAGCACATGATGGAACGGGCTCTTACCAGTCTGCTCATATCCGGAGAAAACCATACGGATGACCCAGAAGAAGATGATATCATAACCGGTCACCAGCACATCTGTCGGATAGAAATATTCCAAATCCTCGGTCTGCTTCGGCCATCCAAGCGTGGAGAAAGGCCACAGAGCAGAGGAAAACCACGTATCCAGCGTATCCTCATCCTGTGTCAGATGCGTGCAGCCGCACTTCGGACACACGGACGGAGCCTCTTTTGCCACCACAATCTCCCCACACTCGTCACAATAGTATGCCGGTATCCGATGTCCCCACCAGAGCTGACGGGAGATACACCAGTCGCGGATATTTTCCAGCCAGTGCAGATAAATCTTGTCAAAGCGTTCCGGCACAAAGGTCAGTTCGCCGTTCTTCACTGCCTCGACAGCAGGCTTCGCCAGTTCTTCCATCTTCACGAACCACTGCTGTTTGATGAGCGGTTCCACAGTCGTTCCACAACGGTCATGGGTTCCCACATTGTGAGAATGATCCTCTACTTTCACCAGAAGCCCCTGCTCCTCCAGATCCTTTACGATGGCTTTACGCGCCTCATAACGATCCATACCGTGATATTTTCCCGGACAGCAGATCGTTGCATCGTCATTCATGATGTTGATCTCCGGCAGGTTATGTCTTCTGCCCACTTCAAAGTCGTTGGGGTCATGCGCCGGAGTGATCTTCACGCAACCGGTACCAAATTCCTTATCCACATACGGGTCTGCGATGACCGGGATCTCCCGGTCGGTCAGAGGAAGCTTCAGCATCTTACCGATCAGGTGCTGATACCGCTCATCCTCGGGATTCACTGCAACTGCCGTATCTCCGAGCATGGTCTCCGGACGGGTCGTTGCGATCTCCACATAGCCGCTGCCGTCCGTGATCGGATAATTGATATGCCAGAAATGCCCTGCCTGCTCCTCGTGCTCCACCTCCGCGTCGGAGATGGATGTCTTACATACCGGACACCAGTTGATGATCCTGGAACCTTTATAAATATAGCCTTTTTCATACAGACGGATAAAGACTTCCAAGACTGCCTCCGAACATCCTTCGTCCATGGTAAAACGTTCTCTGTCCCAGTCACAGGAGGACCCTAGCTTCTTCAACTGGTTGATGATCGCTCCGCCGTATTCTTCCTTCCACTCCCATGCTCTCTTTAAGAATCCTTCTCTTCCAAGCTCCTGCTTGTCGATCCCCTCTTCTCTGAGCTGATTCGTCACCTTCACCTCTGTGGAGATGGATGCATGGTCTGTCCCCGGTACCCAGAGCGCATTATAGCCCTGCATTCTCTTATAGCGGATCAGGATATCCTGCAGGGTTTCATCCAGCGCATGTCCCATGTGAAGCTTTCCAGTCACATTTGGCGGCGGAATCACGATAGTGAAGGGCTTTTTACTCCGCTCCACTTCTGCGTGAAAATATTTTCTTCCCATCCATTTGTCATAGATCCGCTCTTCTATGGCAGTAGGATCATAAGTCTTTGCTAATTCTTTCATAATGCTTCTCTCCTTATTGTGGTTCTGTTATCAGTTGTATATACATCTCATCGGCTGTGTAACGGTCATCCAGAAGAAGCTCCGGTGTCCGGATCTCCTCTCCATTGACCAACCAGCCGTAGTACTCCTGTCCTTTTTCCGCAACAGCTGTAAGTGTCAGCGGATAATTGTGATAATAGGTTCCTGTGTAGCTTTCTCCGCTGTCCAGACGGATTTCGCTGAAGGAAACCTGGATTCCTTCCTGCGGTTCCAGCTTTAACGTATATGGACCTGCTGCTCCAAGATACCTCTGAAGCCCTTCGTGCACTCGGATGCAGCTTCCTTCTACCGTTTCCTTCATCTTCTCCACAGCCGCCTGCTGCCTGCTACGCTCCCCTTCGGTATAATAAAATCCTATGATTCTTTCAAGCTTTTCATCCTCTTCTTCGATCAGCCGGAGCACATGGTCCTTTTCATATACCGTTGCCGTCAGATCACAGACCAGATTCACAAATCTGGTACGGTACACAGCCGACTGCATCAGAAGATACAGCGTATCTGTTGCGTCCTCTACCGGTTCCTCCATCAGATAAGCAAACTCATCTGCCACCTCATATCCCGTCGTATCCTGATAGACCGCATCCAGATCATACAGGAAGAAGCGCACTCTCCCGTCTCCATAAGTACTGCTGCTAGTCTCCATACATTTCCATGACAGGAAATTATGGTAGGGCCAGTCCACATTGTTCATAATCAGGTTTACTGCATAATGCTTCAGCATGTCCGTCATGTCGACTCGTTCTTCCAGGCTTTGCATGCGCCCCGGATCATTCAGGTCCTGATGAAGCTGGTTATAATATCCGCCAAAACGCGCGCTGTTGATCTCATTGGGCTCATATTTCTCAATGTCATCCTTCTGTCCTCTGATCGCGTGCGCAATATTATACCGTGTGTATTTTTCCTGAAGCTGTATTACGCCATAATATTCCCCATTCAGAAAAAGGACTCCTGGTCTGGCTCCGGCACAGATGATGCCGGAATCTTTTCCCAGTCTGCTCACCACATTCCATTTTAACATGGTCCCGTTATGATCGGAACCGCCGTTTCGGAGCACCAGACGATTATAGGACTGCCCTTTCTCATTTCCGGCCATATCCGTTTCAAAAAAATCATATTCAAAAGTTGGATGCTCTGGATCATAGACTACATTGCTGATCAGTTTAATACTCTTCTGGTCAAATTCTCTGGACCCATGGCCGGACACGGCGATCCCGGTCCCCTGTGCCAGCATGCGGGTTCCGTCCGGCTCATAAAACTCCACATAAGCAGGCCGGTCCCATTCTCCATTCTCGCCCTCTTCTCCATAGTTGGCAAGAATGCCGGTCTCTTCATCATACAGGACTTCTTCATCTGCAGATAGAGACACTACCATCACATCAAACAGCTCTGACACATTCTCTCCTACAAAGTATGTCCGGGTATATACCTTTCCTCGTTCTCCATTTTGAAATGCGGCTGCCTTCACCACCGTCACTTTTTCCGGAAGGCCTGCTTCTATCGGGATCGGACCTTCATAAATGGCTGATTCCATGGTGGGATCAT
This sequence comes from uncultured Clostridiaceae bacterium, assembly GCA_947175375.1. Taxonomy (GTDB): domain Bacteria; phylum Bacillota; class Clostridia; order Lachnospirales; family Lachnospiraceae; genus Hominiventricola. The sequence goes on from CAMWMT010000184.1 coordinate 5,725, forward strand.
TTCCATCCAGTGTGTAATGAATCGTTCCTCCAAACGGATTGCCACTTAATTTCAGTGCAAATGCCTCCTCCTGGAATGCTTCGTCCTTTGAAAAACGAATTGCAGGTTGTCTCACCACCCAGTACAGAAGTCCTGTCAGCGCTGCCGCCAGTGCAAGTGCCGCCGCTGCCGCAACTATATATTTCCGGTTCAAGATCGCTCCTTTTTAAATGTCAGGCAGCAGACTACATCCTTAAGACTTCCTGCCGCCCGAAAAAAAGGCCCTCTGCACATCTGTGCAA
>CAMWMT010000185.1 GCA_947175375.1 uncultured Clostridiaceae bacterium
ATCACGTTGGGGAACGACGTCGGCGCAACGTCAGAGCAAAAGGATATTACCTGCAGCCAAGTACTCAGCGAGTTGTCTTCCGAAGGAAACCTCTCGCCTGTCGTTGTAGTTCCTTCTTTTGAAAAAGCACGTAATGACGAGATTCGAACCCGCTTTGAATCCGCCGGGATCCCTGTGCTTTCTACTGGCGACCTGGCTTTTGCATCCATCCGCCATCTGCTGGATTTTGCTGCTTTTGATCCGTCGAAAGTATCGCTTTCGTCGGCACTGCCCAAGCAGCTTGCGTCAAAACAGACGACGGTCAGTCTGTCGGAATCTGAGTCTAAAGCAGAGATCACCGGCTTTGGGGTAAAGGTACCTGCACAGGTGAATGTTACGTCCAGGGATGAATTAAAAAATACGCTTGTGGATTTTCCTTACCCTGTTGTGATGAAAGTGGACTCTCCCGATATTCTGCATAAAACAGATGCCGGTGGTGTCAGGCTGAATATCACCTCAATGGATGAAGCCCTGAAAGCGTATGATGGAATTATGGCTTCCTGCAAGTCCTATAAGCCCGATGCACAGATCGATGGGATCCAGGTACAGCAGATGGTAAAACCCGGGATCGAATTTATCATTGGGGTGAAAAATGACAAGCAATTCGGACCGATACTGCTAATCGGCATGGGCGGCGTGTTTGTCGAAGTGTTTCAGGACGCAGTGCTGTATCCCTGTCCGTTAAACCACGAAGAAGCCCTTCGCCTTCTAAAGAAGCTGAAATGCTACCGCCTGCTTACCGGCTATCGCGGAGACGCCCCAAAAGATATAAATGCCTTGGCTGACCTGATGGTTGCCGTATCCGATTATGCCGTTGCCCATAAAGATGAACTTTCAGAAATGGATCTGAACCCTGTGTTTGTCTATGACGAAGGGGAAGGTGCCTGTGCAGTAGACGCACTGATAGTAAAAAAATATGAGTAAATATAGAATCACCGCCCAAGGCGACGGCTTCTGGCAGATCTGCGACGACTTTGTGTATATGTATTTGCTCTCCAATGGAATAGACGCGTTATTGGTCGACACTGGTTTCGGTGATCATGACCTTTGGACCTTTGTTACGTCCCTTGCCGGATGCGAGCCAAAAGTAATACTTACGCACGCTCATGGAGATCACTGCGGAGGTGCCAGACAATTCACGGAAATTATGGCAGGAGCAAAAGATCTTGATGCCATAGACCCAGAAAACATACTCCGTAGAAAAAACCTGTTGAAGCCTGCAAAGGTCGGATGTCAAACTGTAAATACTCTGGGACAAATAGAGATCCTTCCGCTTCCGGGGCATACCCCCGGAAGTCTGGGGATCCTGGATCGGGAACACCGCAGATTTTTCATCGGAGATTATCTTTCGTATACGCCTGTATACATGTGCCTTGCAGGTGCCGACCTAAAACAATATGAAAAATCTCTGAAAAAGATTCAATCACTTTCAGAAGATTATGACGAATTGTACACAGGACATGAAGCAGGTCCGGTTCCGAAGGCGCTTCTGAGTGATTATCTGGAACTATGCAAACGCTGTTTCAACCAAACCGCAGAATGGGAAGATGCTCTGTACTTTGACCAGTTCCCCTGCAAACGGTATTTTTTTAAGAAAGCTTCAATACTGCTTTTGGATTGAATAAGAAAACATGACCAGGTTAGCAATCAAACGATTATCAAACATTTTCGTTTGCTGCTACAAATAATGACAATTAGTTGAAAGGATATAATATGGCATTAACACAAAGAGAAAATTATTTTCAAGTAGTGAAACATTTAGGCCATCCAGAATGGGTTCCGGTAGCTCCGGATTATATGTACACTTTCGATATTGATGGTATCTTGGCAGAGCGACCCAAGATGGGTTATGATGGATATGACTGGTTTGGGTGTAAATGGCTTTTCGACGCTCCAACAATGGGACGTGTACAGGATCCCCATCAGCCACACATCCTGACAGATATTACCAAATGGAAGGAACAGGTAAAATTTCCGAATCTGGATGCAATCGACTGGGAAGGAGAATCCAAGAAAGCGACAGAAAATCTTGACCGGGAAAATCAAATTATCGCCCTGCGTTTCGAGAGCGGCATTTTCGAAAGAATGCATGCTCTGATGGGGTTCGAGGAAGCTTTTATCGCCCTTTACGAAGAACCAGAAGCCACGCAGGAACTGCTAACGGCATTATCTGATTATAAAATAGATCTTTTCACTCGGGCGATTAAATGGTATAAGCCGGACGTAATCCGTAATCTGGACGATTTTGGAATACAAAACGCACCTATGATGTCCAAAAATATGTGGATTGAAACTTTCAAGCCTCATATGACTAGAATAGTAAAGGCGGTTCATGATATGGGATGTCTCTTTGAACACCATAGCTGTGGAACCATCACTGATCTTATCGGTGAAATGCTTGATTGTGGGATCGACCTGATCAATCTGAGCAAGTTCGCCAACGATTTTGAATTTATGGAAAAGAACTATGCAGACCGGGTTGTCTTCACTTGCGCGTTAGATACCAACAGATGCGTTTGCTGCCCACAAACAACAGAAGAAGAACTGCGCGCCGAGGTACGCCGGGTTATAGACCTTATAGCGCCATACAAAAATTATATATATATGCCTGGTTCCCACATTATGGAGTTCAACCAAATATGTGCTGATGAAGCTAGAAAGTATGGAGCAAACTACTGGAAACGAAATGGGATAGATTCTTAACTCAAATAATGAGACAAAGTTCTTCAGCAAGAAAAACGATTTTCCATAACTCTCATTTCACAAAGTAAGAATATTTCAACGATAATAATTACTAACGGGCAGGTCGTTTGGCCTGCCTATATCGTCACTATATTGCTTCCATAAAACAGATGCTTCGGCAACCGCATAGACAAGCTGTTCCATTCCTGTGTCAGTAAGCAGAAAAACAGCATACAACAAAGTTGTTGTTGGTTTCTTCAGTATACTTTTCATAAAAATATTCCAATTCCTACTCTGTGACACAAATTGTATGCAAAAAGTTATACTACAAAACACGAGAGAATGGGTTGTAATAGCTGTCTTCGTTTTAGACCTCATAAAAATCAGTATAAGTTCTACCTTTTCAAGCACAAATAAATGATACTATAAGTCCGTACACTAAAAATTGTTTAAACATCTTAGTTTAATGGTATCACAGTTTAACCAATGACTTCTTATCTTTACGAAAGAAGCACAACCCAAAAAGGCAGCATAGCTTTTACACTATGCTGCCATTCTTATTTCTTTTAAATCCGTGCATCCCGCTTTGAACTTATGACCGGAACGTTACCTGTACAGTTAACTCAACCCAGGCACCCCTGCGGCACACAGAAGGTCCCGCTTAGTGCTGCTTTGTTCCCAACCTGACACGGTTCACAGGTTCCTGTTGCGCAGGACCCAGACATCAACGCCACTTATACAGGGCAGCTTCCGACCAGTCGGCCCGGGGCGGGATATCACTCCTGCTATGGCGGATTGCAGGTACAGGGCACCGCCACCTCCCCAGCTGCACGGATATCTTATTGTATCCTGTTTTCAGGATTTTGTCAAAACTTTTTTCCTGCGTTCTCGAAGTTCCCTGAAAAATTCTGTGAGCATGGCCGAACATTCTTCTTCCAGAACTCCTTCTGTCAGCTCCACCTGATGATTGAATTCCGGAATATTCAGAAGGTTCAGGATGGACCCGGCACATCCTGCCTTGGGATTACGACTTCCGATCACGACCTTTGGAATCCGTGCCTGCACAATGGCTCCGGCACACATCTGGCACGGCTCCAGTGTGATATACATGGTACAGCCCTCAAGCCTCCAGTCGCCGACTGCCCGGCTTGCCTTCCGGATTGCCTGAAGCTCTGCATGGGCCAGCGTATTCTTATCAGTATTTCGACGGTTGTAGCCTCTGGCTATAACTTTTCCATCCTTTACAATCACGCAACCGATGGGGACTTCCTGAAGTTTCCATGCCTTACGCGCCTGCCGAATAGCTTCCTTCATGTATTTTTCCTCTTCTGTCAGACGCATGCTCCACACTCCCTCTGCAGTTTCCAAGCCTTGGACAACTGATACACTTTTTCCCGCCTTTTGGATACAGGATAAACCGGCTCACATCCACTGGTTCATCTTCCCATTCTGCTATATAATCCTGCGCTCCTGCGTCGCGAATCCAGATACCTCTTGTATCCGGAAAGCGGATGCCCTTATCCTGGATATTCTCAGGATCCAGCACTCCCTGCCATTGAAGCACACCATCCTGTTTCTTCAGATCACCCAGATAGATCCCGACTGTCTGTTTCCCATGATAAAAATAAATATATGCTTTTCCGGGTTCTTCTCCCGAACGGCAGAAGCTTTTCAGATAGATGCCAAGCCTGCACCGATCTCCCCGTACCTCCGCCTTCACAAAACCTGTATTTTTTACCTGTCTTCCATGTTCATACGCATAGAGATACGCAATCTGACGCCTGTATTCCTGCATAGAATATTCCTCCTGCTCTTTCGGATATTCTATGCCTGTCCCCGAACGGTTATGTCACCCTCTATACCGTTTTCAGATGTTCGACAGCCGTTTATCATACTTTTCTGGCAGTTTTCAAACATCGGATATATAGATTCGTAAACGTCACAAACTGCTCCAGTGTCAGTGCTTCCCCTCTGATGGAAGCCGAAAGTCCCATCTCTTCGAGAATCCGAACGGTAAGCTCTTTGGAGATTCCAAGTTCCGGCACATGCGAAAGCCCATTCTGCAGGGTCTTGCGCCTCTGGTTAAAGGATGCTCTGATGATAGCGAACAAAAGTGCCTCATCTTCTGCCTGCATCGGCGGCTGTTCATATACATTCAACCGGATCACTGCAGAACCCACACCGGGTCTTGGCATAAAGCAGTTAGGCGGCACATAAGCCGCAATATACGGCTGTGCATAATACTGCACCGCCAGAGACAAGGCTCCATAATCCTTTGTCCCCGGTCCCGCCTGCATCCGTTCTGCCACTTCCTTCTGCACCATGACCGTAATACCCGAAACCGGTACATGCTTTTCAAAAAGTCCCATGATGATCGGTGTCGTAATATAATAGGGAAGGTTTGCCACAACCTTGATAGGCCTGCCGTTATTTTTCTTATCTGCAAGTTCCTTCAGGTCTACCTTCAGCACATCTTCATTGATGATATCCACATTATTGTATCCCTGTAAGGTATCCTGAAGGATCGGTATGAGCGCCCGGTCGATCTCGATCGCCGTCACACCAGCAGCTGCCGAAGCCAGATACTGTGTCATCGTACCAATACCCGGCCCAATCTCTACCACATAATCCTGATCCGTAATATCTGCTGCCTTTATGATCTTGTCCAGCACATGGGGATCGATCAGAAAATTCTGTCCGTATTTTTTCTGAAATACGAACCGGTATTTATTCAGAATCTCAATCGTATTTTTGGGATTTCCCAGTGTCGGTATTGGTCCCGCCATTCTACTATCTCCTGTCCAGCCCATAAAAATATCTGGCATTTTTCTCTGTAATTTCTATCACAGTCTCCGGGGACACCTCTTTAATCGCTGCCACCGCCTGCGCTACATACGTCAGGTTCCTGGAATCGTTCCGGTTTCCCCGAAAAGGTACCGGCGCAAGATAAGGGCAGTCGGTCTCCAGAAGAAGCTGTTCCAGAGGAGTTTCCCGAACGACCTCTTTTAATTTCCTTGCATTTTTGAAGGTCACAACCCCGCCGATCCCCAGATAATATCCCATCTTTACATATTCCCGCGCCATCTCCGGTGAGTACGAATAGCAATGAACCACTACCGGTACCTGTGGGCTGTATTCCTGCTTCAGGATCTCCATGGTGTCCGCTGCTGCTTCCCGACTGTGAACGATCACCGGAAGAGACAGTTCCTTCGCCAACGCAAGCTGCCTGACAAACCATTTTTTCTGAATATCATGATTTTCTTTATCCCAGTAATAATCC
>CAMWMT010000186.1 GCA_947175375.1 uncultured Clostridiaceae bacterium
CGACAACGGGTGGTAGTGAGTCTTTTTTTTCTCCAGGGAAAAACGCAGAGGCAGATTTCCAGAGAACTGGGGATCAGCAGCCCTGCAGTCTCTACGATCCTTTCACGGGCGGTTCAGAGAATCCGGAAACAGTATGTGTCTGTCGGCAGGGAAATGCAGGTGATCCGATGAAGCGGGGGAAGCAGCCAAAGGAACGGGAAAAATACATATTGCGGATGAAAGATGGCGAGCTGATCGAAGTGACACGGGAAGTGTATCTGGAATGGTATCAGTCAAGGCGGAGAGAGAAATACCAGAGAGAACGGGATCAAAAGTACGGGATATGCAGTCTGGATGCGCTGGAAGAGAATGGGACATTTTCTTCTGGTTCTGTTCATGACAGAGATGGACTGGAAAAGCTGGTCCTGCAGAATTTTTGCCAAAAGAAACTGATGGATGCTTTGAAGCGGCTTTCCAGACAGGATGCTTATTTGATCTATCTTTTATATTACGAAGACAGGACTATAAAAGAGGCAGCAAAGCTGTATCAGTGCAGTCATGCATCTGTCCGTTACAGGAAAAACCGCATTCTGGATAAACTCCGCCGAATGATGCAGGAAGAAGAAACGGAGGAATGAAATGCATAAACCCCGATTGCTGCTCAGTCGTTTTTATATTCTGTGAGATACCTGATAAAAGCAGATACTGCATGAATCTGTTCATCATTAAGTGTATCTATGGCTTCCAGGACCTGTTTCCTGGCCAGAGAAAGATCGGGAGTGGAAAACATTTCTCCTTCCCCGTCTTCCAGCCATCTTTTATTGACATGGAAAACGTTTTCAATCAGAAGAAGGATGCGATCCGGAGGCGTTACTTTTCCCTGTATGATCCGGGAAAAATAACCGGGATCAGATTACGTTCACGGATGAGAAATATAAGCTGGCACAGAAAAAACTGAATAAGAGATTAAAGAAGGCAGATAAACTAAAACTGAACGAAAAAGAGCGGAAGGAACAGGATGTGTCGGTTGTCCAGGAATTTAAGAATGCGATAAGAAGCCTTAGAGACAATGGATTTTATCAATTTATCGTTTTGCTGCTGTACACACATAATCTAAAAATAGAGAATGCGATTGAACGTTCGCTTTTATCATTAGTGGAGGAACATTGGGATGAAGAATTACCAGACAGGATCATTGATCTTCTGCTGGATAATTTGGTTGAATAATGAAAACTGTGGGGAACTTCTGAAAAACAGAAAGGAGACAAAATGAGGGCAGTGATATATATGAGGGTTTCTGGACAGTTCCAAAGCATCCGTGCCTTGTGGATAATGTCCTCTTTGCTTTCTGAGGCCATTATAAGGTGGAAGCAAAGGAAAGATTGTTATATAAACGACATTTCAAAATAAAAATTTATGATTTAAAGAATTTGTGTTTCTGAAATTAAAAAGGATGCCGCAAAAGACGAATATTCACAACATATGGATGATTCTACAATCAAACAGTACCATCCATATGTTGTGGGATCGCATCGTTTTGCGGCATTCCTCTAAAGTGAACCTATCTGCAGCCTGCCAGCCCAGGCAGTCACGGACTGGCATAGCCCACAGCTATAGCTTTCCCAAACCTACACCATCTCCAGATACGTCACCAAAAGTGTCTCCATAGCATACACCATCACGGACTCATCCAAGCAGAAGTTCGGATTGTGCAACAGGCATGCGGTCTCCGACTTTTCAGGATTATAAGAACCTACATTAAAATAAGTTCCCGGTTTCTTCAGCAAATAATACGCAAAATCCTCCCCGATCATATACGGAGGAGTGGTTATTGCATGAATCCCATTCCGCTTCAGGGCATCGCTGAGACGATCTGTCAGGGCTTCATCATTGATCAGGGCGGGATATCCTGGAAGCCGCACAAATCTGCATTTGCAGTTCTTGGCAGCACAGATTTGCTCTGAGACCTCCTGAATCCTCTTAATGATCCGCTCTGCTGTCTCATTATTCAGACAGCGTACATTTCCCTCGATTACCATCTTGTCCGGGATCACGTTGTAGAGCTCATGCTGTCCTGTATTCATATGGGTAATGATCAGGGTTGTGGAATCCAGTGGCTCCACAGTCCAGGGAATAAGCTGATTTAAAGCAGTCACCACCAGGGCTCCTGTGGATGTCACATCAATGGCATGGCTCTGGGTAGAGGCATGTCCGCCCTTTCCCTCAATATAGATCTCAAAATTGTCAAAGGACGCGCTCCTGGGGCCTCCAGCCGCTACCACGGTGCCAACCTCAATTTCCGGCGCACAGTGCCAGGAGAACACATAATCCACATCATCCAGAATACCATCCTCCACGACCAGCTTCGCTCCACCAGGAGTCTGCTCCTCCCCCTGCTGGAAAACAAATTTGACCGTTCCCTTCACCAGTTCCGGATGTTTTGACAGAAAATCTGCCATGCACATCAGGACTGTTGTATGAGCATCATGACCACAGGCATGCATGATTCCCGGTACTTTTGAGCGAAACTCCAGATCATTTTCTTCTGTAATGGGAAGTGCATCAATATCAGCGCGGAACAAAAGCACGGGTCCTGGCTGCTGTCCTTTCAGCACACCTACGGTACTGTTGCCACGAACACCTTCTACCATGGGAATCCCAAGTTCTTTCAAATGTTCTCTCACCCATGCAGCTGTATGTACTTCCTCAAAAGAAAGTTCGGGATTCTGATGCAGGTATCTACGATATGAAACCAGCTTTTCCCTATACTCTTCTGCTATTTCATGAATATTCATATACTATCTCTCCCCTTTTCCTAATATGTTTTTGTGTTCTGCGGCTTCTGAAATATATGAAACTTCAGATCCATCCGCACATGATTCCTGCTGTCAGACCAGATACCACCGACACTGATACAATACCCCCAATAATCATCTTCGGCATCAGATAACTCATGACTACCTCAACCTCTTCCTCGGTTTTCCCAACTGCCGCTGAGGCCTCGCGGCTGACCAGATAAGTTCCTGGGAATCCAAACAGAGCAGTCGCCGCTACGATCACAGAAAGTCTCCAGCCAAAATGTACCAGACGTCCTACAGCAATAGAAATGAGGGCACCCACAACCACTCCTATCGCCAACAGAATCAACAGGCTGGGCAGCATAGACAGAATCAGCTGAGGAGTAGTATTAGCAAGTCCGCTAAAAATATTACTCAATGCCCCTGCAACCACAAACGCAAATCCATTGGCCTTTGTCAGTGCCCCCTCGTCCAGTATTCCCAACTCATGGAAGAATACTCCCAGAACCAGAGCAACAATCAGCTGGTTGATACCACTAACCTCTGAAAGCATTTGGGCCAGGCAGGCAATCGCTGCCGTCTTAAACAGGATCACATTAGAACTGTTGTATTTTTCCGGAATAGACGGAAAAATCCGAAAGCTGCTAAACATTCCTTTTTCTTCTGCTACCTGGCATGGTGCTGCATAGATCCCCTGTTTCCATTGTTCCAGGATCATTTCCCCTTCTTTCTTTCCCAAAACCGAAGCTACCGGGACTCCGACGAACACATGGAGAGACATTACCAGTAAGGCAAATACGGTTACATCCGGCCGCCCAAGAGTTTCCCCTACCACCTGCATAACCAGATAAGACACCATTCCTCCTGCAAAACATGGGCCACCCACCAATGCATAGTGACGGTCCATGATGAACTGCCCGATCAGGTAGATTCCAAATGCAACCGCCACAGTGGAACACAAGGCCACGAGCACAGTCTTCCACTCCTTCACAAAATCCTGAATCTTAATGGTACTTCCCACATGAACCAGAAACATGCAGATTGTAACACCTGAAAACGCAGTCAGACCTGCACTGCCGAAAACATCTGCCGGCAGTCCACACCAAAAAGCAATCATAAAGATGATGGAGCAGACCAGCATCATGGAAATAATCGCTTTCGTCTTTGTTGCAACCAGATCTCCAATTGCATATACCAGAAAAATAATTGCGAGCGCCAATAATGGTCTCATTGTTTGCTTCCTCCTTGTATTTTTTTATATTTTTATTATAACTGAAAGCAAATTTTTGTATATTTTGCTTATTTTATAAGCTAGCAATAAATAAATCAAATATGGAAACCTGAGAAAACCCGAATTAAAAATTGACAAGGAAAAGAAGGCGTGTTACAATAATTAATCGTTAGGCTATGAAGATATGTGAGTACAAATGGGATTACAATACAGAGAAGAATGTATGGTGAGAGCATTCTATGTGGTTCATTTGGAAGGTTCAATATTGGAGCCTTCCGACGAAAAGTATTGTTCGTTAAGTCGGATGTGTAGTGAGCAAATAATAATTCACTAAATAAGTGCAGAGTATACTTAAGCGACTCTGAAATAGGGTGGTACCGCGATTAACATCGTCCCTTGATTTATTCAAGAGGATGTTTTTTTATATAATCCTCGAATGAAGAATAGTATTTGACGAAATATAGTGATAGGAGAAATGAAATGAAGGATAAGATTAATAGTATATGGGAAGAGGTACGGTCTAAGATTACCAATGCTAGCAATGAAACTGAATTACAAGGTGTGAAAACTGCTTTTATTGGAAAACAAGGTTCTTTAAGCCTTTTAATGAAAGAACTCCCTAAAGTTGAAGCGTCGCTCAGACCTGAAATGGGACAATTATTAAATCAGGTGAAAAAACAAGTAACGGAAATGATTGAGGAAAAAAGAACGGAAATCAAATTAATGGCATCTGAAATTTCTTCTGATTTTGACTGCTCTGTTCCGGGAATTATGCCGCCAAATGGAGGATTACATCCAATTACTCAGATGTGTTATGATTTAAATGATGCTTTTCGCTCTATGGGGTTTGAGGTATTTCAGGAAGATGATATTACTAGTGAATTGTATGCATTTGACAAGTTAAATTTTCCTCAAAATCATCCTGCACGTGAGAGCATGGATACGTATTGGTTAGAGGGACATGATTCAGGAAGTACCAATGAAAAGTTATGTCTTCGCCCACACTTGACTGGTGGAAGTGTTAGATATATGCAGACACATAAGCCGCCATATCGCTTTGTCTATCCGGGACGTGTATATCGTAACGAGACAACAGATGCACACCATGAGAGAGCATTCTTCCAGTATGAGGCACTGATTGTTGATAAGGATATTACATTTACATCTGGTAAGGTTCTGATCCAGACTATTTTAAGTAAAGTATTTGGTACCAATGTTCCTGTCAGAATGCGTTCTGGATTCTTTCCATTTGTAGAGCCAGGATTTGAAATTGATATGGAATGTCAGGTATGTGGCGGTAAGGGATGTAGTGTATGTAAGCATGTAGGATGGATTGAGGTTATGCCAGGTGGTTCTCCGCATCCAAATGTATTGCGTGCAGCAGGATTGGATCCTGATGAATATACAGGTTTCTATGTAAACATTGGATTAGATAGATTGGTTATGATGCGTTACGGGGTTGATGATGTCAGACTGTTCCATAGTGCAGATCTGAGATTCCTGAAACAGTTCAGATAAGGAGGGAAAAGATGAGATTATCATTATCATGGATCAAAGATTATGTGAAACTCCCTGAGGATACAGACCTGAAGCAGTTAGCATATGATCTTACAATGGATACAGTGGAAGTAGAAGACGTGGAATATCTTGCATGTCGTTTCGATAATATGGTTGTAGGTGTGATTGAAGCCATTGAGCAGCATCCAAATGCAGATAAGCTGAGAGTATGTAAGGTAGATATCGGAGATGGAGAAATCAAAGATATCGTTTGTGGTGGCATCAATCTTGAAGTTGGTATGCGCGTTGCAGTTGCCTGCCCAGGTGCTATGTGCCGTTGGCATGGTGAAGGCAAACCAGTCAAGATCAAGAATTCCAAGCTTCGTGGAGTAGCTTCTTTTGGTATGATTTGCGCGTCTGAAGAGATTGGTCTTGGTGAGTTGTTCCCTGCTTCTCAGG
>CAMWMT010000187.1 GCA_947175375.1 uncultured Clostridiaceae bacterium
TTTTAATCAGCCATAGTTGATTCCCTATGGAACAGCAGTTTATAAGTTTAACCTGGTTTTTGACGTTTCGATGGTAGGCAAAAAGAGAAATCTATGATATAATGTCACCAATTGGCGGATGGCATGAATATTGTGTGAATTCGGGTCTGATTTCCGTCAAAATGAAAAACCGATGGTATGGGGTGTTAATATTCGTATGAGAAAGCACATAGATATAGGTATCGGTTGACTGAAGATCAGGTATAACAGTTAAATATATAAGGAAGTGTGGAATCATGATGTCAAGACGGAAGAAGATTTGGAGAGGACTTGCTTTAGCGACAGCTGTTGTTTTGATGGCTGAAGGAGTGGCGAAGATGCCGGTGCGAGGAGCATCAGTGAATGATGTACAGCAGATGGAAGGCACATTATCGGAGCCAGAAAATGAAGATACTGGTGAAAACAAAGATACCGGGAGTGCTGTAAAGCCTGATATAACCAAAAATCTGATACCAGACACAGGGAAGACAGGATTGGGTACAGATAAGACAGTGGTTACGGGTGCGTCAGAAACAGATACAAGTGTCGGGACAGTTCCGGGAAATGATAATACGGATATCGGGGGAACAGGAGATTCAGATAGCAATACCGTATCCGGGGATCGTACAGGAGAAAGCTCTGACAGTTCGAATACGAATCAAATGATTGATAATGGCGAAAATTCATCTACTGAGAATAATGGACAGGATTCGAATACAGGTTCTGCGGTAACTCCGGATGAAAATAATAAAAAAGAGACGGAATCAGGAGAGACTGATGGTGATGGCTCAGAGAATGGAACAAATACTCCGGCTACGGGATCAGGTACTGAAGGTGACGGGAATGGAGATACGGACGACGGGGATGAGAATCAGGGAAAATTTAAAGTTAAGATTGACGGCGTAGAACAAACATTTAATGATTTTTATGAGGCATGGAGTAAGATAAACGAACAGACAACTATTGTGCTGATGGATGACGTATCTGTTACAGCGGCTGAAAATAAAGCATGCACATTGGAGAATGGAAATGTCAAATTGGATTTGAATGGACATAGACTGGAATACACTTATCCCACCAGTCGCAGCTCATCCGGCACTCCGGATCTGATCGAGATCAAGGGGGGAACACTGACAGTAACTGGTGAGGGAACTGTGAGTTATAATGGGAACAATAATTACAGCGGTGCTTGCCTGTATGCGACAGGTGATGCTGTTTTGAATATTGAGGGAGGAACATTTTCATCTAATGTTTCAGCACCAATCTATATAGATGGTGCAACACTGAATATTAGCGGAGGTACGTTTTCTGGTGCGGGTTCATCTGGCAGTGCGATTACTATAAATAATGGCGAATTGAAAATGACCGATGGAAAAGTAACACGCGGAAGTCTGACCTTGTATAAAAAAGATGGAGGTTTGAACGTTTCTCTGGGAGTCGGCAGTGAATTTTCGGAGATAAAATTCATGGGAACAGAAAGCGGTTCTGTCAGCGAGGTTTTGGCACCAGACTGCGGTTTTCGTTCCATCTCTTCCGGCAACAACTGGATTACAGATATGGATAAACTGGCTGGTTCGAGCATCAGTAATGTCAGGGTGGATAAGAAACCGATTCGTTCTGTAACATTGAGTGCAGATCCACCTGTGAGCGAAGTGCAGTTCAGCTACAATGCAGGTACAGAAATCACACTGACTGCAAAGGTTGAATTAGTGAGTGGAGATCCTTCGGAAATCCGGGAATATGAGTGGTACCAGATATATAATGACGGATTTGAGAAAAAGATAGAGAAGACAGGAGATACCTATAAGTTTTCTACAGCGGGTTATGATGCGGGAATTTACGAGTATCGTGTATGTGTCAAATCCGGTGACTATGAGGAATGGGCCAGTTTTCCACTTAAGATCAATCCTCTTTCGCCGGGAGTCATAACAAATTATAATTATCAGACAGAGTATACATATGGAGACTTTGTTGCGCCTCCACAAAATGGCATAGGAAGTTTTTATGTAGATCCGGCGATTCCGGAAGGAGCGAATGTCAGATGGATTTACAGCTGGTATAAAGACAGTGATGACCATATGGTCAATGCTCCGACGGATGTGGGTACCTATATTCTGAGAGTGGAAGCGTCGGATGCCAATTACAGGGCAGTTGGAGATATTCCGGTGACCATTACTCCGAGAACGGTCACACCTGTGCTCGCAGGAACGACATCAAAGGTCTATGACGGGACAACAGAAGCAAAGGGTGTCGAAGTCAAACTGGATAATGTAGTGCCGGGAGATGCAAATGGGATCGGAGTCAAAGTGGATTCGATCGCATATAACGATATCAACGCCAGACTGGCCAACAGAATTGTTGCTTCGGGTATAGAACTGACAGGAAACAAAGCAGGAAATTATATCCTGAACAGCACACAGGCATCTGTGGAAGCCAGTATCAGCAAGGCACAGCTTCTTATTCAGTTGGATGTCAGTCCGAATACGGAGAAAATCAACCGGCCAGTCAGGGTTACAGTGACAGCGCTTAATAGTGATGGTTCTTCTATGGATAATAACTGGCTGAAAGTGGAGGATGTTAAACTTTTTGTATCCGGAAGAAATGATCTGGAAGAAGAGCACATACTTCCTCTGAAGGCTTCCAGCAGTCGGTATGGTGTATATACTGCAGATTACACGACGAACATCAAAGGAGATAAGACGTTTACGGTTGAGATTACCGGAAATGCCAATTATGAGGTCAGTAATATAGCGTCTGACAATACCCTGACGATTCTGGAGAAGACCAACGCAGTCATGAAGCTCACGGCTGATGAGACGGAGGACATTGTCTACGGGGATGAAGTGACCTATACGGCGGTCGTAACCAAAGAGAATGAAAATGACATGGATGTACTCAGCGGGATGGTACAGTTTTATGAAGATGAGATTGCAGATGACAATAAACTGGGGTCTGCGAAGACCATCGCAAAATCCGGTGACAAAGTAAGTATCACTCTGGATGAAGATATACTTACGGCGG
This sequence comes from uncultured Clostridiaceae bacterium, assembly GCA_947175375.1. Classification (GTDB taxonomy): domain Bacteria; phylum Bacillota; class Clostridia; order Lachnospirales; family Lachnospiraceae; genus Hominiventricola. The sequence continues at coordinate 3,040 of CAMWMT010000187.1, forward strand.
GAGATCATAAGATCCTGGCGGTATTTTCCGGAAGCAAATCTTTTGAAGATGTCAGTGGAGAGGTATCCACAACGGTAGCGAAAAAGCAGTTGACATGGGATGTATCCGGGCTGTCCGCTTCAAAAGCAGCGGGGACATCAGGAGAAGCGACTGTATATGGAGAGCTGAAACTGGATGGTCTTGTGGATGAAGGCGATGTGACGATCAAACAGCCAGGTAAGTTGTTGACGAATGGGTTGAAGTCAGCAGAAGCAGGCAGTTATAAAGTAACGGTAGTATCCGAAGACAAGGAATGGAAATTTGATCCGGAAGAACCGAAAAATTATGAATTGCCGGAAGGAGATCCGGAGATCACGGCAAAGGTAAATGCGGTAAAAGAGCTTCCGAATCCGCCGGCTGACACAGAAGACGGTACAAAGTTTAAGCTGGTCATGGAAGAAGGAATCTCTACAGTACCGGAAGGGCTTAAGAATACCAGTTTTAATACACCGGCTAAGATCGAGCAGGAACTGAAGCGTGTTCTGACAGAATCCGGAGTATTTAAGGAGGAAAATACAGCCATCTATGATGTAGTACTTCAGGTCAGTACAGATGAAGGAAAGACCTGGCAGGTAGCAGATTATACGAATTTCCCATCAGGCGGGCTTCAGGTAACATTGCCGTATCCGGGTGGAACGGGGAGATATACGAATAATTATGCAGTGGCGCATATGTTTTCCAGCAGCTATTTTGGTAAGACATCCGGTCAGATCGAGATTCCGAAGGTCAAGAAAACGGATAACGGGATGGAATTCACCGTTACCGGCCTGTCACCGATTGGTCTGGCATGGGGCGGACCGATGGATGTTATCAATACTGTGGGAAATATCATAAGAGCTAGCGGAGCAACTACCTGGGATAATAATCCGATCATGCTGTATGCAGGTCTTGCAGGCGGAGCCGCTCTGGCGATCGTGGTTGTTATCACCACTTGTGTTGTACGCAGCGGAAAGAAGAAAAAGAAGAGCAGGAGATAGATAAGAAGGGGTTGTCGGAAAATGAAATCCCGGCTGTATGATAAGCGCTCCATTCCATACGAGCGCTTGCCATACAGCCGGGGGCTGAGTTTCCTGACAGCCCTTTCTATATGAAACATGCATCCGGTTATCCGGACCCCACCCCATTGCTTGCAATACGACTGCCTCTATGCTATGATAAAATAAACAAAATGGAACGAAATATTTATAATATATACTTATAAATATTTTATTATATATTAAATTTACTAATCATTAAAATTATGCTATGATGAGTAAAAAGATACAGAACAATAATTGGAGGTAGGAAAGCATGGTAAGACGCGTCTTCGTGGAAAAGAAGGAAGCATTTGCCGTCAAGGCGAAGGAGCTGCAGGAAGAGATCAGAAGTTATCTTGGGATTCAGACGGTAACAGGAGTCCGGGTACTGATCCGCTATGATGTGGAGAACATCACGGATGAGACCTTTGAGAAGGCGTGCAGTACCGTGTTCAGCGAGCCGCCGGTGGATGTGCTGTATCGGGAGAGTTTTGAGACTGCAGATCATGCGGCGGTGTTCGGCGTGGAATATCTGCCCGGGCAATTTGACCAGAGGGCTGATTCTGCAGTGCAGTGTGTGCAGTTTCTGAATTCCTCGGAGGAGCCGGTGATCCGCACGGCGACGGTCTATGTGATTGAGGGCACGGTGACGGAGGAAGAACTGGCTTCCATCAAAGCCTTCTGCATCAATCCGGTGGATTCCAGAGAGACGGATATGGTGAAGCCCGAGACGCTGGTGACCATATTTGAGGAGCCGGAGGATGTGAAGATCTTTGACGGATTCCGGGAGATGGCAGAGGGAGCGCTGAAGGAACTGTATGCTTCTCTGAATCTTGCCATGACTTTTAAGGATTTCCTGCATATCCAGAATTATTTTAAAAATGAAGAAAAACGCGATCCGTCCATGACGGAGATCCGGGTACTGGATACCTACTGGTCTGATCATTGCCGTCATACGACATTTTCTACGGAGCTGACGGATGTGTCCTTTGCAGACGGGTATTATCGAAAACCCATCGAAGATACTTATAAGCAGTATCTGTCCGATCACAGTGAGATTTTCAAAGGCAGGGAGGACAAGTTCGTCTGTCTGATGGATCTGGCGCTGATGGCCATGAGAAAGCTGAAAAAGGAAGGGAAGCTTCAGGATCAGGAGGAATCAGAGGAGATCAATGCCTGCTCCATCGTAGTCCCGGTGGAGATCGCCGGACAGACCGAGGAATGGCTGGTAAATTTCAAAAATGAGACTCACAATCATCCGACAGAGATCGAGCCCTTCGGCGGCGCGGCTACTTGTCTGGGTGGAGCGATCCGCGATCCGTTGTCGGGACGTACTTACGTATATCAGGCCATGCGCGTGACCGGAGCGGCAGACCCGACGGCATCTGTATCAGAGACGTTGAAGGGTAAGCTGCCTCAGAAAAAACTGGTGCGCGGGGCGGCCAGCGGATACAGCTCCTATGGAAACCAGATCGGTCTGGCAACCGGATATGTGAAGGAGATATACCATCCAGACTATGTGGCAAAGCGCATGGAGATCGGTGCGGTCATGGGAGCGGCTCCAAGAAAAGATGTGATTCGGGAGACTTCCGATCCAGGTGATATTATCATTTTATTGGGCGGACGTACCGGACGTGACGGCTGCGGCGGTGCCACCGGTTCATCCAAGGTGCACACGGAGGCGTCCATCGAGACCTGCGGCGCGGAAGTCCAGAAGGGAAATGCGCCGACGGAGCGGAAGATTCAGAGGTTGTTCCGCCGCCCGGAGGTAACACGCCTGATCAAGAAATGTAACGATTTCGGTGCAGGTGGCGTATCCGTTGCTATCGGTGAGCTGGCAGATGGGCTGACCGTGGATCTGGACAAGG